>CAYZND010000245.1:0-5656 GCA_964479495.1 uncultured Mesoterricola sp. | reverse complement strand
CCCCTGTGGTCCCGGAGCAAGCAGCAGCGCGCCGTGGCCGAGCAGGAGTTCCGTCGCCAGGCCCAGGGCTCCCAGGTGGAGGGCCTCGGCCACCTGCTGAAGGAGCGCACCGCGGACCGCGCGGCCCGCATGGACTCGGCCCTGGCCCTGTTGAAGCTCTACCGCGAGGGCCTGCTGGTGCAGAGCGAGGGCGCCTTCCGCGCGAGCCTCGCCCAGTACGAGACGGGCAAGGCGCCCTTCACCTCGGTGCTGGAGTCCCTCAACGGCTGGATCGCCGACCAGAGCGGCCTGCTCCAGACCCAGGCCCAGGCCCAGGCCATCGCCATCGCCCAGGAGGAGCTGACCCTCGGCCCCGTCGCGCCCATCGGCGCCACGGGCCTCTCGGCGGTGTCCATGGGCGGCGGGGCTTCCGCATCGCCCATGGGCGCGGCCAAGGCCGGCGCCTCCGCTCCCGCCGCCAGCGATGGCGGTTCCTCCCCCATGACGTCCATGTAACGAGGTGACCCCATGATCTCCACCCGCATCCGCATCGCCCTTGCCCTCTCCGCCCTCGTCCTCCTCGCCGGTGGTGGCGCCTGGTACGCCATGGCCGCCCAGGCGAAGTCCGCTCCCGGAACGGTCTACCGCTGCCCCATGCATCCCGAGACCTCCTATGACAAGCCCGGGAACTGCCCCATCTGCGGCATGCCCCTCGTGCCAGCCGAGGCCGGGGCAGCCCCCGCGGCTCCCTCCTGCGGCGCCGGCCCCGGCACCAACTCCGGGGGCGGCTGCTGCGGCGGCAACGAGCCTGCCCCTTCCAAGTGACGAGGCCGACATGACATCCAAATCCACCCTCAAGACCATCGGCCTGCTGACCCTGGGCCTCGCGGGGGGCGTCGGAGGCACCTGGCTGGCCCTGAAGCCCCACGACCATGCGGACGAGGCGCCGACCGCGGCGGCGCAGAAGCAGATGTACCAGTGCCCCATGCACCCGCAGATCATCATGGACCACGAGGGCGACTGTCCCATCTGCGGCATGAAGCTCGTGGCGATGGAAGCCACCGCCGGACCTGCCCAGCCCGTTCCGTCGGCCCAAAGCGCCCCTGCCGCGCCGGGTCAGCCGGGGAAGCAGATGTACCAGTGCCCCATGCACCCGCAGATCATCATGGATCACGAAGGCGACTGCCCCATCTGCGGCATGAAGCTCGTGCCCATGGAGGCCACGACCGGAACCCAAGGAGCCGCGGTGGCCGGCCTCTCCGCCGTCACCATCGACACCCAGCGCCAGCAGCTCATCGGGCTGAGGACCGCGGCCGCGGAGGAGGGCGACCTGGGCGGCGGCCTGCGCACCGTGGGCCGCGTGGCCATCGACGAGACCCGCGTGCGCAAGGTGACCGTGAAGGTGGAGGGCTTCGTGGAGAAGCTCTTCGTGGACTTCACGGGTCAGGCCGTGGGCAAGGGCCAGCCCCTGTTCAGCCTCTACAGCCCCGAGTTCGTGAGCGCCCAGCAGGAGTACCTCCTGGCCCTGCGCACCCAGAAGCAGCTTGCGGGCGGATCCATGCAGGGCAGCGGCAACGACCTGCTGGAGTCCGCCCGGCGTCGCCTGATGTTCTGGGATGTGCCCGCCGCGGAGCTGGAGCGGCTCGAGCAGACCGGCGAGGTGCGCAAGACCCTCACCTTGCGCGCTCCCGTGGGGGGCGTGGTGACCGTGAAGAACGTAGTGGAGGGCGCGCGCGTCACGCCCGCAGACTTCCTCTACGAGATCACGGACCTGGGCCGCGTATGGGTACAGGCGGACGTCTACGAGTCCGAGCTGGCCCGCGTGAAGGTGGGCACCGAGGCGGACCTGGGCCTGGGCGCCTACCACGGCCGCACCTTCCGGGGCCGGGTGGCCTTCATCGATCCCCAGGTGGATCCGAAGACGCGCACCGTGAAGGTCCGCATCGAGTTCCCCAATCCCAAGGGCGAGCTGAAGCCCGAGATGTTCGGCCAGGTGGAGCTCAAGACCAAGGGCCGCAAGGGGCTCACCGTGCCTCTCGATGCCGTCCTCGATTCCGGCACCCGCAAGGTCGTGTTCGTCGCCCTGGGTGACGGCCGCTTCGAGCCCCGCGAGGTGCAGACCGGCGCGACCCTGGGCGAGCGGGTGGAGATCCTCGGCGGCCTCAAGGCCGGCGAGGAGGTCATCACACGCGCCAACTTCCTAGTGGACTCCGAGTCGAGGCTGAAGGCGGCTTTGGCGCAGATGACCGGAGGCACCCCGTGACTACCCCCCGATCGGACGCGACATTCAGTCGTGTCCTCCCATTCGCCCTTCGACTACGTCTCGTGCTCATGGAGGGGGCCCCGTGATCCAGCGCATCATCCGCTTCTCTGCCGAGAACCGCTACCTGGTGCTGGCCACGAGCATCCTGGCGCTGCTGCTGTCCTTCTGGGCCATGCGGCGCATTCCGCTGGACGCGCTGCCGGATCTGAGCGACACCCAGGTGATCGTCTACTCCAAGTGGGACCGCAGCCCGGACATCGTGGAGGACCAGGTCACCTACCCCATCGTCACGAGCCTGCTGGGAGCACCGAAGGTGAAGGCCGTGCGCGGCCTCTCGGACTTCGGCTACTCCTATGTCTACGTCATCTTCGACGATGGCACGGACATCTACTGGGCCCGCTCCCGCGTGCTGGAGTACCTGAGCAAGATCACCGCGAGCCTGCCCCAGGGCGTGAAGACGGAGCTGGGGCCCGATGCCACCTCGGTGGGCTGGGTCTACCAGTACGCCCTGGTGGACCGCACCGGAAGGCACAGCCAGGACGAGCTGCGCTCGACGCAGGACTGGTTCATGCGCTACGCCCTGCAGAGCGTGCCCGGCGTGGCGGAAGTGGCCACGGTGGGCGGCCAGGCCCGGCAGTTCCAGGTGAACCTGGATCCCAACAAGCTGGCCGCCTACCAGGTGCCCATCGGCTCCGTCCTCGGGGCCGTGAAGGCCGCCAGCAACGAGGCCGGCGGGCGCCTGCTGGAGCTGAGCGGACGCGAATACATGGTGCGCGGCCGGGGCTACGCCAAGACCGTGGAGGATCTCCAGAACGCGGTCCTGAAGGCCAGCAACGGTACGCCCGTGCGCCTGGGGGACGTGGCCTCGGTGACCCTGGGGCCCGAGCTGCGGCGGGGCCTCACGGACCTGGACGGCCTGGGCGACGCCGTCAGCGGCATCGTGGTCATGCGCCAGGGGGAGAACGCCCTGAACGTCATCGAGCGCGTGAAGGACAAGCTCGGGGAGCTGAAGAAGTCCCTGCCCGAAGGCGTGGAGGTGGTGCCGGTCTACGATCGCTCCGAGCTCATCGAGAAGGCCATCGGCACCGTAAAGCACAAGCTCATCGAGGAGATGATCATCGTCTCCCTGGTGATCCTGGTCTTCCTCTGGCACATCCCGAGCGCCATCGTGCCCATCGTGACGATCCCGGTCTCCGTGGCCCTGGCCTTCCTGCCCATGCTTGGCCTCGGGCAGAACGCCAACCTCATGTCCCTGGCGGGCATTGCCATCAGCATCGGCGTGCTCGTGGACGGGGCCATCGTGGAGGTGGAGAACGCCTACAAGAAGCTGGAGCAGTGGAACAGCGGCGGCCGCAAGGGCGACTTCCACCATGTTCGGCTCGAAGCCCTGCTGGAGGTGGGTCCCTCGGTCTTCTTCTCTTTGCTGGTGATCGCCATCGCCTTCATGCCCGTGTTCACGCTGGTGGACCAGGAGGGCCGCCTCTTCCGACCCTTGGCCTACTCCAAGAACCTGGCCATGGCCATCGCGGCGCTGCTGGCCATCACCCTGGACCCGGCCCTGCGCATGCTCTTCGCGCGCATGGACCCCTTCACCTTCAAGCCCCGGTGGCTGGCGAAGCTGGGCTCCCACGTGCTGGTCGGGAAGTACTACCCCGAGGAGAAGCACCCCATCAGCGTGTTCCTCCACCGCATCTACGAGCCGCCCTGCCGCTTCGTGCTGAAGCACGCCAAGGCCACCATCGCCGTGGCCGTGTTGATGGTGCTGGCCACCATCCCGGTCTACCTGAAGCTCGGCTCCGAGTTCATGCCGCGCCTGAACGAGGGCACGCTGCTCTACATGCCGTCCACCCTGCCGGGCATCAGCCAGACGGAGGCCGCCCGCATCCTGCAGATCCAGGACCGCCTGATCCGCACGGTGCCCGAGGTGGAGCGCGTCTTCGGCAAGGCGGGCCGCGCGGAGACGGCCACGGACCCCGCACCCTTCTCCATGATGGAGACGGTCATCACGCTGAAGCCCGAGGACCAGTGGCGCGAGGTGCCGCGCTGGTACTCGTCCTGGGCCCCGGACTTCCTCAAGGCGCTGCTCCGCCCCTTCTGGCGGGACCGCGTCACGGAGGAGGACATCGTGGCCGACCTCGACAAGGCGGTGCGCCTGCCGGCCATTCCCAACGCCTGGACCATGCCCATCAAGGCGCGCATCGACATGCTCTCCACGGGCATCCGCACGCCCGTGGGCCTGAAGATCAACGGCGCGGACCTCTCGGTGATCCAGAAGATCGCCGTGGAGGCGGAGACGATCATGCAGCACGTCCCCGGCACCCGCAGCGCCCTGGCGGAGCGCACGGCCGAAGGCTACTTCCTGGACTTCGACCTGAAGCGCGGCGAGCTCGCGCGGTACGGCCTGAGCGTGGAGGAGGCCAACATGCTGGTGATGACCGCCATCGGCGGCGACAACCAGAGCGTGGTCTTCGATGGCCGGGCGCGCTACCCCGTGAACGTGCGCTACGCCCGGGACTACCGCGAGAACCTGGATGCGCTCAAGCGCGTGCTGGTGCCCCTGCCCAGCGGGAACGCCATCCCCATGGAGGAGATCGCCGATCTGAACCTGCGCCTGGGCCCCGCCATGATCCGCGACGAGAACGGCCTGCTGAACGGCTATGTCCTGGTGGACTTCGACACCTCGAAGACCGATGTGGGCACGTACGTGAAGCACGCCAAGGCCGCCATCGACAAGGACCTGAAGCTTCCCGCGGGCTACAGCCTGACCTGGAGCGGGCAGTTCGAGAACATGCTGCGGGTGAAGGAGCGCATGAAGCTGGTGCTGCCCATCACCCTCGTGCTGATCTTCGGCCTGCTCTACGCCAACACCAGGAGCGCCTTCAAGTCCTCCCTGGTGATGCTGGCCGTGCCCTTCTCCGCCATCGGCGCCTTCTGGCTCATGTGGATGCTCGACTACAACATGAGCATCGCCGTGTGGGTGGGCCTCATCGCCCTCCTGGGCCTGGATGCCGAGACCGGTGTCTTCATGCTGCTCTTCCTGGACCTCTCCCACGACGAGGCGAAGCAGAAGGGGCTGCTGCGCACCACGGGCGACCTCGTGGAGGCCATCATCCACGGCGCCGTGAAGCGCGTGCGGCCCAAGGCCATGACGGTCTTCGCCGCCTTCATGGGTCTGCTGCCCATCATGTGGTCCACGGGCACCGGCGCCGATGTCATGAAGCGCATCGCCGCCCCCATGGTGGGCGGGCTCGCCACCAGCTTCCTCCTGGAACTGTTGGTCTACCCCGCCGTCTACTACCTCTGGAAGCGCAAGGAGGTGGTCGAAGGTCCCATCACGGAGACACCCTCCGTCCTGATCCACGAGTCCTAACCGCTCCACCCCTGTCTCTTATACACATCTGACGCTGCCGACGA
>CAYZND010000244.1:0-5670 GCA_964479495.1 uncultured Mesoterricola sp. | reverse complement strand
GCACCTTTGGCTGGCTCGGGCGGTATCGGCGCCATTCCAAGGACTACGAGGCCAAACCGGAAAGTAGCTTGGCCTGGGTCCACATTGCTTTCGTTCGCTTGCTGATCCAGCGGTTCGGAATATTGATGGGGCTGGCCTGATTTGCAGACACCCTCTTAGAGGTCTCCTCCTCCGCGTTCAGAACTTGGTGATGGCCTTTCCCGGCAGGCGCTGATCCGGGTAGTACCGCTTGAAGATGCGCTCGAAGGTCTTGTCCCGCTTCATCTTCGCCAAGGCATCGGACCAGGCACGAACCGTGGTGTCAGGCATGTCTTTCGACATCGCGATGTAGAGCTGGACGTTGAATAAAGGCAGGATCTCCTTCATGTCCGCGGCCTTGTACCCCGCCGAGTGGGCCAGCTCCTCGATGCCGACGGTGGAGTAGGGGAAAGCCTCGATGCGGCCCGACATGAGCTTCTTGACGTTGTTGACGTTGTCAATGGTGCGGTCCAGGTTCTTGAAGCCCTTTCCCGTCAGCCAGAGATCCCGCACATCATCCTTGTAGACGCCGATGGCACTGAGCTTCTTGGCCTCGTCGAGGCTCCGCAGCTTGAGGGTCGAGTCCGCTCGGGCATAGAGGACATACCTCCGCTCGTCGATGGGGCCCACCCACTTGAACATGGGGTTCCGCTCGGCGGTTCGCGCAGTAGAAAAGAGCACCACATTGGGGAGGGTCTGCAGCTCCAGGTAGCCCCGGGCCCAAGGCACGACCGCGATGGGTTCCGAGCCGCCCACCCGCCGCTGGATCTCCCGGACCACCTCCACGGCCATGCCCGAGAGTCTGCCGTCCGGTTCCTGAACCTGGTTGGGCGGGTCGACCTCCGTGTAGATCTTCAGGGACTGGGCGAAGGCCGAACCCGCCAGCAGGAGAGCCAGAATCCATGCGCGCCGTGACTGGTTCATGCGACCTCCCTGAGGTCTTCCTAGAACTTCGTGATGGCAGGGCCCGGCAGCGGACCCCGGGGATAGTAGGTGCGGAAAATGCGCTCGAAGGTCCGGTCCTTCTTCATGGCCTCGAAGGCGTCGGACCAGGCCTTCACCGTGGCATCCGGAGTCTTCATGGAGAAGGCGATGAACTGCTGCACCTTGAGGAAGGTCAAGGCCACCTTCATGTCCTCGGCCTGGTAGCCCGCGGCGCGGGCGAGCTCTTCGAGGGAGATCTCGGCGGAGGCGAAGGCATCGATGCGATCCGACATGAGCTTCTTGACGTTCGCGACATTGTCCACTGTGCGCTCGAGGTTCTTGAACCCCTCCTTGGTGAGGTACAGGTCGCGCACATCGTTGGTGTAGACGCCGATGGCCCCCAGCTTCTTGGCATCCTCCAGGCTCTTCAGGACGATCTTGGAGTCCGCCTTCACGAAGAGGCTGAAGGCCGTCTCGTCGAAGGGGCCGATCCACTTGAAGAGGGCATTGCGCTGGGCGGTGCGGGCGGTGGCGAAGAGGACTACGTTCGGAAGGGTCTCCAGCTCCACGTAGCCCCGGGCCCAGGGCACCACCTGGATCGGATCCGTGTTCCCCACCCGTCTCTGGATCTCACGCACCACGTCCACGGCCAGGCCGGTGAGCTTGTTGTCGTCCCCGAGGTACTGCAAGGGGGCGTTGATCTCCGTGTAGATCCGGAGGGGCTGTGCGGGAGCGGCGAAGGCCGCCAGAAGGGAGAGCACCAGGGTGAGGATGCCGGGCTTCATGACACCTCCTCGACCCGGGGCTCCCGGACCCGTGGCCGGTCCAGCGATGGGTTGGAAGGGAGTCGTACGGTGAAGACGGATCCTTCGCCAAGGCGGCTAGTCACGCGGATCTCGCCCCCGAGCAGGTCCATGTACTTGCGGCAGATCGTGAGGCCCAGGCCTGTGCCGCCATACTTGCGCGTGGTGGACTCGTCCGCCTGGGTGAACTCCTGGAAGATCCGGTTCACCTGGTCCTGGCTCATGCCGATGCCGGTGTCCGAGATCGTGAAGCGGACATACTCCCGGTCTTCGCCATCCGGGCGCACGTCCAAGGTGACGGTACCGTCCTGGGTGAACTTGGAGGCATTGCTCAGGATGTTGAAGATGGTCTGCCGGAGCATCTTCACATCGGTCCGAACCACCTGGATCGAGGCGTCGATGGTCATGGTGAAGCGGTTCCGGTTCTTGGCGGCCAGGGATTCGACGGTGGCCGAGATCTCCGCCAGCACCTGGGGCACGCGGCAGTCCTCGATGAACACGTTCATCCGGCCCGCCTCGATCTTGGAGAGGTCCAGGATGTCGTCGATGAGGCTGAGGAGGTGCTTGCCGGCCCCATGGATCTTCTTCAGGTCGCCCACGGCATCCTTCATGCCCCGCTCGTTCATCTCCTCCTCCAGCAGCTCGCTGTAGAGAAGGATCGCGTTCATGGGCGTCCTCAGCTCGTGGCTCATGTTGGCCAGGAAGGCGCTCTTGGCCTGGCTGGCCTCTTCCGCCAGCCGCTTGGCGGCCAGCAGGTCCTCGTTGGTCTTGACCAGCTCGGCGGTGCGCTCCTGGACCCGGGTCTCCAGGCTCGTGTTGAGGGTCCGGATCTCCGTGAGCCCCGACAGGATGGACTGCCGCATGGTGTTGAAGGCGTTGACCACCTGATCCAGCTCGTCGGCGGGATTCCGGGGGTTCCGGGCCCGGTTCAGGGCCAGCGGAGTGTCCAGGTTGTTCAGGTCCAGGCGCAGGGCGTAGTCGGCCATGGTGCCCAGGTGCCGGGTCATCAGGCGGGAGAAGAGCAGCACCAGGAAGATCGATGTGAAGAAGGTCATCATGAGCTGGCTGCCCAGGATGGTGAGGCTCTGGGCCCAGAGCCTCACCATCCTGGGCAGCCAGCTCATGATGACCTTCTTCACATCGATCTTCCTGGTGCTGCTCTTCTCCCGCCTGATGACCCGGCACCTGGGCACCATGGCCGACTACGCCCTGCGCCTGGACCTGAACAACCTGGACACTCCGCTGGCCCTGAACCGGGCCCGGAACCCCCGGAATCCCGCCGACGAGCTGGATCAGGTGGTCAACGCCTTCAACACCATGCGGCAGTCCATCCTGTCGGGGCTCACGGAGATCCGGACCCTCAACACGAGCCTGGAGACCCGGGTCCAGGAGCGCACCGCCGAGCTGGTCAAGACCAACGAGGACCTGCTGGCCGCCAAGCGGCTGGCGGAAGAGGCCAGCCAGGCCAAGAGCGCCTTCCTGGCCAACATGAGCCACGAGCTGAGGACGCCCATGAACGCGATCCTTCTCTACAGCGAGCTGCTGGAGGAGGAGATGAACGAGCGGGGCATGAAGGATGCCGTGGGCGACCTGAAGAAGATCCATGGGGCCGGCAAGCACCTCCTCAGCCTCATCGACGACATCCTGGACCTCTCCAAGATCGAGGCGGGCCGGATGAACGTGTTCATCGAGGACTGCCGCGTGCCCCAGGTGCTGGCGGAGATCTCGGCCACCGTCGAATCCCTGGCCGCCAAGAACCGGAACCGCTTCACCATGACCATCGACGCCTCGATCCAGGTGGTTCGGACCGATGTGAAGATGCTCCGGCAGACCATCTTCAACATCCTGAGCAATGCCTCCAAGTTCACCCAGGACGGTACCGTCACCTTGGACGTGCGCCCGGATGGCGAAGACCGGGAGTATGTCCGCTTCACGATCTCGGACACCGGCATCGGCATGAGCCAGGACCAGGTGAACCGGATCTTCCAGGAGTTCACCCAGGCGGACGAGTCCACCACGCGCAAGTATGGCGGCACAGGCCTGGGCCTCACGATCTGCCGCAAGTACATGGACCTGCTCGGGGGCGAGATCCGCGTGACTAGCCGCCTTGGCGAAGGATCCGTCTTCACCGTACGACTCCCTTCCAACCCATCGCTGGACCGGCCACGGGTCCGGGAGCCCCGGGTCGAGGAGGTGTCATGAAGCCCGGCATCCTCACCCTGGTGCTCTCCCTTCTGGCGGCCTTCGCCGCTCCCGCACAGCCCCTCCGGATCTACACGGAGATCAACGCCCCCTTGCAGTACCTCGGGGACGACAACAAGCTCACCGGCCTGGCCGTGGACGTGGTGCGTGAGATCCAGAGACGGGTGGGGAACACGGATCCGATCCAGGTGGTGCCCTGGGCCCGGGGCTACGTGGAGCTGGAGACCCTTCCGAACGTAGTCCTCTTCGCCACCGCCCGCACCGCCCAGCGCAATGCCCTCTTCAAGTGGATCGGCCCCTTCGACGAGACGGCCTTCAGCCTCTTCGTGAAGGCGGACTCCAAGATCGTCCTGAAGAGCCTGGAGGATGCCAAGAAGCTGGGGGCCATCGGCGTCTACACCAACGATGTGCGCGACCTGTACCTCACCAAGGAGGGGTTCAAGAACCTCGAGCGCACAGTGGACAATGTCGCGAACGTCAAGAAGCTCATGTCGGATCGCATCGATGCCTTCGCCTCCGCCGAGATCTCCCTCGAAGAGCTCGCCCGCGCCGCGGGCTACCAGGCCGAGGACATGAAGGTGGCCTTGACCTTCCTCAAGGTGCAGCAGTTCATCGCCTTCTCCATGAAGACTCCGGATGCCACGGTGAAGGCCTGGTCCGACGCCTTCGAGGCCATGAAGAAGGACCGGACCTTCGAGCGCATTTTCCGCACCTACTATCCCCGGGGTCCGCTGCCGGGCCCTGCCATCACGAAGTTCTAGGAAGACCTCAGGGAGGTCGCATGAACCAGTCACGGCGCGCATGGATTCTGGCTCTCCTGCTGGCGGGTTCGGCCTTCGCCCAGTCCCTGAAGATCTACACGGAGGTCGACCCGCCCAACCAGGTTCAGGAACCGGACGGCAGACTCTCGGGCATGGCCGTGGAGGTGGTCCGGGAGATCCAGCGGCGGGTGGGCGGCTCGGAACCCATCGCGGTCGTGCCTTGGGCCCGGGGCTACCTGGAGCTGCAGACCCTCCCCAATGTGGTGCTCTTTTCTACTGCGCGAACCGCCGAGCGGAACCCCATGTTCAAGTGGGTGGGCCCCATCGACGAGCGGAGGTATGTCCTCTATGCCCGAGCGGACTCGACCCTCAAGCTGCGGAGCCTCGACGAGGCCAAGAAGCTCAGTGCCATCGGCGTCTACAAGGATGATGTGCGGGATCTCTGGCTGACGGGAAAGGGCTTCAAGAACCTGGACCGCACCATTGACAACGTCAACAACGTCAAGAAGCTCATGTCGGGCCGCATCGAGGCTTTCCCCTACTCCACCGTCGGCATCGAGGAGCTGGCCCACTCGGCGGGGTACAAGGCCGCGGACATGAAGGAGATCCTGCCTTTATTCAACGTCCAGCTCTACATCGCGATGTCGAAAGACATGCCTGACACCACGGTTCGTGCCTGGTCCGATGCCTTGGCGAAGATGAAGCGGGACAAGACCTTCGAGCGCATCTTCAAGCGGTACTACCCGGATCAGCGCCTGCCGGGAAAGGCCATCACCAAGTTCTGAACGCGGAGGAGGAGACCTCTAAGAGGGTGTCTGCAAATCAGGCCAGCCCCATCAATATTCCGAACCGCTGGATCAGCAAGCGAACGAAAGCAATGTGGACCCAGGCCAAGCTACTTTCCGGTTTGGCCTCGTAGTCCTTGGAATGGCGCCGATACCGCCCGAGCCAGCCAAAGGTGC
>CAYZND010000243.1:0-5689 GCA_964479495.1 uncultured Mesoterricola sp. | reverse complement strand
CCCGGGGCCCGAGGCGCGGCGCATGCCATAGCGCTGCTTGCTCATGCGCAGGAGGCGCTGGGAGGCGGAGGCCAGCACCTCGTCCAGGATGGCCCCCTGCACGAAGCGCTCGAAGGAGATGCGGGCGCCTTCCTCGCCCCGGGCGAGACGGGCCAGGCGACCCAGGATGGCGAACCGGCGCTCGCGCGCGGAGGTCTCCTCCCGCTTGGCGGCCAGGGCGGCCTGGAGGCGGGCGAGGTTCTCCCGATCGGACTGGGCCCGGCCCAGGCGCTCCCCCACGGTCCTGACCTCCTGCAGGGTCCGGTCGAGATGGGCCTGAAGGGCGGGCAGGTCGGGGGAGGGGGCATCGCCCGCCTTGGCCAGGGCCCGCTGGTGGCGGTCCTCGGCGGCGGCCAGGGCCTCCGCATGTCCGCGGATGTCCTGCTCGATGCGTTCCTGGTCCGTCCGGGGCATGCAGGCCCGCTCGAAGTCGCGGCGATCCCAGAACCGGGCCTCCGCCAGAGCCTCGCCCAGCTCCTTCATGCACTCGCCGGTGCGCGACTCCGCCTGACGGACGGCCTCCCGGTGGGTCTCCAGGCGTCCCTGGGCTTCCCGCCGGTGCCCCTCTGCGGCTTCCCGGTCCTGCCGCGCTCGGGTCAGCTCCTCCTCCAGCTCCGCCAGGGCGCCCATGGCCCGGTCGATCTGGGTGGAGAGCATGCCAGGCACCCGGAGGTCCTCCAGCAGGTTGGCCTCCAGCACCTGGACGGCGCCCCGGGCGGTGGCCTCGCGGCTGCGGGCCGCCTCGCAGCGCTCCTGCAGCTCCTTACGGGCGAGTTCCGCGCGGCTGCGGAGCTCTTCCTGGGCGGACATCTTCTGCTTCAGGGGCTCGATCTCCCCTTCGGCCTTCTGGGCGGCTTCCAGGCCCCGGCGGTGGGCCGTTTCGCGCTCGGCGATCTGGTCCAGGGACTCGTCCGCCTTCTCGCCCAGGGTTTCGCGCAGCGCCTCGAACCGCATGCGCAGGCCTTCCAGCGTCTGGGCCTTCTGGCTCGCCACTTCGGAAGCGCGGGTGAAGGCCCGCTCAGCGGTCCGGACCCGGCCCTGGGCCTCCTTCAGCTCCACTTCGCTGGGCAGGTTGCCGCTGGCGAAGGCGGGACGGGGATGGTCCCCGCTGCCGCAGACGGGGCAGGGCTGGCCTGGCTCCAGGGCGCTGGCCAGCAGCGCCGCCTGGCCTGCGTTCCAGCGCTCCTGGACCAGCTCCAGGACGTGGCGCGCCCGGTCCAGCTCCTCGAGGTTCTCCCGGCGCGACAGGTCCGCCGTGCTCCAGAGGTCTTCCGCCGTGCGCGCCTCGGCGTAGACGCGATCCACCTCTTCGCGAGTCTTGCGTTGCTTGCGGTCCAGGTGCAGCTGGTATTCCAGGTGTTCCGTCCGGGCGGCCTCCATCTGGGCTCCCAGCAGCTGCTCGCGCAGCGGCTCCAGGTTGGCTTCCGCCACGTCCAGGCGCTTCTTCTC
The DNA here is from genome assembly GCA_964479495.1 of uncultured Mesoterricola sp. GTDB lineage: Bacteria > Acidobacteriota > Holophagae > Holophagales > Holophagaceae > UBA1801. The sequence continues at coordinate 4,201 of CAYZND010000243.1, read as the reverse complement.
CCGCCCGATCAGCGACTCCAGCTCCGAGCGCTCCTGCAGTGCGGACCGCATCTCCGCTCGCCGCTCCTCGAGCTGGTTGAGCTGGGGTTCCAGTTCCTTCAGCCGGGCGATGGTGCGGCGCAGGTCCTCCCGCCGCGGCTCCTTCCCCTCGGCGAGCTTCAAGGCCGCTTCCGCCCCCGTCAGCGCGTCCTCGCGCTCACCCAGCTGGCCGACGAGCCGCGTCTCTTCGTCCCTGGCGCCTGCAAGAAGCTGCTCCGCTTCCTGGAGCCGCTGGGCGTGGGGCTGCACCCGGTCCGCCCGGCGGGCCAGCTCCAGTTCGGTCCGGCGGGCGTCCATCTCCGGAACCTGGCTCCGCAGGCCTGCCAGCAGGCTGGCCGCCTCGTCGCGCTCCATCACCTGGGCATGTCGGCGATGGCCATCCTGGAGCTCCGTCTGGGCCTTCTCCATGGCTTCGTTGGCAGCCTGTCGGGCGCCGAGCAGGAACACGATCTCCGCATCGGCTCCCGTGAGCTTAGCGGCCAGGGCGTCGGCATCCTCCGCCTCCGCCTGGGCCAGCAGCTGACCGCACTCCCCCAGCAGCTCGCGGATCTCTTCCTTCAGGGCCTGGGCCTCGGAGCCGAGGGCCTCGGTGATCCGCGCGTAGCGGGTGGTCTGGAAGAGCACCTGCAGGATGCTCTGGCGCTCCAGGCTCCCCGCCAGCAGGAACTCCTGGAAGCGGCCCTGGGGCAGCAGCACCACCTGCCGGAACTGCCCGGCCTTGAAGCCCATCAGCTCCACCACCTTGGCGTCCACGGCGGTGGGCTTCTCCGTGGCCATGGGCACGGCCTCGGCGCCCTTCAACTCCCAGAGATGGGCCGTGTAGGTCTGCTTCTTGAACCCGCCGCCCCGGGCCTTGGGCACCGGCTGCTCCGGGATCCGCTCCACGCGGTACGTCTTGCCTCCCAGCTGGAACTCGAAGACCACCCGGGTCTCCAGGTTGGGATCCGCGAAGTGGCTCCGCATGTCCCTCGCCTCCCGCAGTCCGCCGCTGGTCTCCCCGTACAGCGCGTAGCTGAGGGCATCCAGGAGGCTGGTCTTGCCCGCACCCGTGGGCCCGTGGATGAGGAAGAACTCGTGGCCTGCCAGATCCTCGAAGTCCAGCTCCTGCAGCCCCGCGTAGGGGCCGAAGGCCTGGATGGAGAGGCGCAGGGGCTTCATTCGAACCGGCCCTCGTTCAGTCCCGCGCGACCCAGCACCTCCCGGTAGACCGCCCGCTCCTCCTCGGACAGGCCCGTGCCCGTGGACTCCAGAAAGAAGCGCTCGAAGAGGGTCTCCGGGTCCAGGCTCCGGTGGTCCACGTTCAGGGTGCCGGGTTCGCTGAAGGTCTCGTCCTCGGCGTTCCGCACGCCCAGGAGGTTGGGATACCGCTGCCGAAGCCGCGCCATGGCGTCGAGCACGGGACCGGCGTCCAGCAGCTCCACGAAGAGGTAGTCCTCCCGGTTGCCGGGATCCTCGCCTTCCAGCAGGTTCTGGAAGTGGCCCTTCAGGCGCCGCACATCCCTCCGGGGCGAGAAGGGCAGGGGCTCCGTGAGGATCGCGCCGCGCTCGGGCAGCTCCACCAGGGTCATGGCCTTCACATGGTCCGCCTCGGAGGCGGAGTACTTCAGCAGGCTTCCTGCGTAGTGGACGTGGGACAGGCCTCCCACGTCCTGGGGGCGGTGCAGGTGGCCCAGGGCGGCGTAGTCGAAGGGCTCGAAGAGCTGGCCGTCCACCTCTCCGGTGCCGCCCACGGAGAGGGACAGCTCCGATTCGGAGACGTGCCCGCCCGTGACGAAGGCGTGGGCCACGGCCACCGAGCGCAGGCCTTCCGGCTGCCGGGCACGGGCTCGCGTGAGCTGGGCTTCCAGAGCCTCCTGATGGGTGCGCAGACCTTCGTCGTTCAGGATGTAGCGCACCGTCGCCGGGTCGGCGTACGGCACCAGGTGGAAGGCCACCCCCTCCACCACCACGGGGACCGGCTGCGCAGGCCAGGTGCCGCAGACATGAAGCCGCTGGTCCTTCATGAAGTCCGAGCCGAAGCCCAGCCGCTCGGGGCTGTCGTGGTTCCCGGCGATGATGAGCACCGGCACATTGGCATCGCGGACCACCTGGGTGAGGAAGGCGTCCAGCAGGCTCACGGCCTCCTTGGGAGGCACCGCGCGGTCGTAGATGTCCCCGGCGATGACGAGAGCCGCGGCCTTGGTCTCCCGGAGCGCCCGCAGGACCTGCTCCAGGGCATGGGCCTGGTCGTCCAGGAGGGCGGCGCCGCAGAGGCTCTTGCCGAGGTGCCAGTCGGAAGTATGGAGGAAGCGCATGGGAGGTCCGGAAACCCCTCATGGTAGCCCGGGAATGGGGAAGCCACCCCGAGGACCGGATTTCCGGGCTTGTGAAAAGTCATGTTTCCTTGCCGATGGATCGATGTTCTTTATAGGGTTCAGGAAGGGCCAGGGAGACGTGTCGTCCTCCGAGGCCCATCATCACGAGGATTCCATGCCGACTTCCGACATCTTCACCGCACCTCAGAAGACCATCTCCGTGATCCTGGCGGGGGGACGCGGGACCCGCCTGATGGACCTCACCAGCCAGTATTCCAAGCCGGGCCTCGACTTCGGGGGCAAGTTCCGGATCATCGACTTCACCCTGTCCAACTGCGTGAACAGCGGCTTCCGCAAGATCGAGGTGCTGACCCAGTACAACTCCCACCGGCTCTTGGAGCACCTGCAGTTCGGCTGGACCTTCCTCTCCGGCCAGATGGGGGAGTTCGTGCACGTGCTGCCCGCCCAGCAGAGCCTGGAGCGGGATGTCTGGTACTGCGGCACGGCGGATGCGGTCTACCAGAACATCGCCAACTTCCAGGAGCACCGGCCGGAGAACGTGCTGATCCTGGCGGGGGATCACATCTACAAGATGGACTACCGGATCTTCATGCAGGACCACCTGGAGAACGATGCGGATCTCACCATCGCGTGCCTGGAGGTGCCCAAGGAGTGGGCCTCCGCCTTCGGGGTGGCCCAGGTGGATGAAGACGGACGTATCGTGGATTTCGTGGAGAAGTCCCCCGATCCGCCCACCATCCCCGGCAAGCCGGACCGATGCCTGGCCAGCATGGGCATCTACCTCTTCAAGTCGGATTTCCTGTTCCAGGAGCTGATCCGCGATGCGGAGGACCCTCTCTCCTCCCACGATTTCGGCAAGGACTTGATCCCCTACCTCGTGCCCAAGGCCCGGGTCTTTTCGCACCGCTTCGACAAGAGCTGCATCAAGAACCAGGACAAGCCCCCTTACTGGCGGGATGTTGGGACCGTGGATGCCTACTGGGAGGCCAACCTGGACCTCACCTACGTCCTGCCCGCCCTCAACCTCTACGACTACGACTGGCCCATCTTCACCCACCAGGCCCAGCTCCCCTCGGCCAAGTTCGTGCACAGCGGTCCCCACCGGAACGGGGTGGCCCTGTCCAGCGTGGTGTCCGGAGGGTGCATCGTATCCGGCGGCACGGTCTACCAGTCCCTGCTGTTCTCGAACGTGCGCGTGCACTCCCACGCCCACCTGCAGGAGGCCGTCGTGCTGCCCGAGGTGGACGTGGGCGAGCACGCCCGGATCCGCCGCGCGGTGATCGCCCGCGGCTGCCGCATCCCCCGGGGCCTCGTGGTGGGAGAAAACCCGGAAGAGGACGCTCGGCGCTTCTATCGCACCTCCAATGGCATTACCCTCATCTCCCAACGGATGCTGGATCGACTCGAGGGCTGAAACCATGAAGGTGCTGCACGTCACCGCCGAACTCTATCCCCTCGTGAAGGTCGGCGGGCTGGCGGATGTGCTGGGCGCGCTGCCCCAGGCCCTCAAGGCGCTGGGGGTGGATGTGCGGGTGCTCATGCCCAGCTTCCCCGGCGTGCTGGACGGCATCCAGGTGGAAGGGGAAGCCTGCCGCATCCACGGCGTGCCGCACGTCGGCGACGCCCGGCTGGTCCGGGGCCGCACCCCCGCGGGCATCCCCATCTACGTGCTGGACATCCCCTACTTCTACCATCGCCCCGGCGGCCCCTACGAGGAGTCCGGGGACAGCCACTACAAGTTCGCGGCCCTGGCCTGGGCCGCGGCCCAGATCGGGCTTCACGGGGACGGCGACCACTGGAAGCCCTGGATCGTCCACAGCCATGACTGGCAGTCCGGCCTGACCCCC
>CAYZND010000242.1:0-5706 GCA_964479495.1 uncultured Mesoterricola sp. | reverse complement strand
CCTCAGCAGGGAGATCCTCTGGCGTGACTCCGGACTTTCTCATCACCTCACGCACGTCGAGGTTGTGGATCTCATGGTGTTTGGCTACGTAGCGCTGCCCTCGGACGCCCGCCTTGATCTTCTCCTTTGTCAACTCCGCGGCGAAAGCCTTGCCACGAATCACAATCGTTGGGAGTCGATTCGCGAGTGGGGTTTTCGAAACGCCACCCTGCTTGTCGAGCATTCCATACTTCCGCTTCATGTCTTCTGTGGACTTCCCTCCAAACAAGGCCCTGTCACCCACGCTACGAATCATGGCCATCTCTGGTCCCGTGAGGCCGATCCCATGCATGGATTGACTGAAATCGGACTCCGACATTGCCAGTTCACGGCGACCACCCACTCGGTCATGTAGGATCATCTTCTGCTCGATGATTTCGGCCTGCTGTGTTCTGGCCACGAAGTAGACCTGGGCGAACGCGATGCGCTCTTTCCTGGGATCACCATTCATCGCCACCAGGTAGGCGCCCCACCGTGTTAGTCGATAGTCTTCAATATGTTTATTGGCTATCCCGGACATAACGATTTCCGTGGCCTCACGGAAATGCATATGAGGGTCGCCTCCTGCGTTTATACAGGAGTCCATGGCTCGCTTAATTACTTTATGGAAGTTGGCCCAGTCCTTGTAGCCGAGGAGCGGACAGATCGTCCGGGCACTCCAGCACTCCTCGCCTTGGTCGATGACCTTTGCTTGTTCGAATTCCGTCATCAGCTGCTGGATGCTTTCCCGGCTCATGGAACCTCCATGCATGGTTCAAGTTTACCGCTGAATCATTTCCGAGCACACAAGGCGCGCGCCCACTGGAATCAGGCGGCCTCCCGATCGATCGCTTTCAACCTGATTCTGGCGATCTTGGCCGCGAGCCGCCTGGCGGGGCAGTTTTCAAGTGGTAGGTCCTCAAAGTGCGCCGACAGGGCGCCGATGAAGGCATCCAGCGACGCGTTCCCGTGCTTCTGGACGCGCCCCTCCGGGATCAATGCGCAGGCCGCCCAGCGTTCGGCCTGGGTCTCCTGCTTGGCCCGCGACCACGGGCTGGTGTAGCCCAGGTGCAGCACCAGGTGCCCCAGCTCGTGGGCAAGGCTCCAGGCCCGTGCCAGGGCGCTTGAGTGGTCGGGCACCACCAGGACGGCGGGAATCCCGTAGTCCTCGAATGCTGGGAAGTAGGCCCCCTTCGACACGCGGCCATAGACGACGCTGGCCCCGAGCTCCCACGCATAAACTTCGAGATCTTCAATCGTGGGGTAGTGGTGGCCGTACCAGGGTGGGAGGGGTGGCCCCTCAGGGCTTCTTCGCACCCTTCTTCCCCACGCCTTCGGCCTGGCGCCTAGCTAGCCCGATCTGGACACCCTGCTTCCATAGTTTGTAGTACTCGTCTTGTTCTCCCTCGGGAAACTGGAGCAGGTCCTCGAACATTGCCGAAGCGAGCACGCGCGTTCGGTTGGAAGCCTCAGCCCATGCAGTGGCCGAAAGGCCAGAGGGGGCGCAGCCCGGGTTGTTGAGGAGCAGCCGATAGTCCCTTCCAAGGAAGTCGCCAAGGAGTTTCAGCTTGTCGGGGCTGGGCTTGTGGGTCTCGCTCTTCCCAAGGTACTTGTTCAGGCTGCTTTCCGTGATGCCCATGATCGGCGCCACATCAGCGTTGTTCGTGGCTCCGAGCTTCGTTTTTGCGTCGGCAACCCACTGCTTGAACAGGTCCCTTTTTTCCCACAGGTCATCCATTTCTGAAGCGTCGCACTGTTCTACAATTTGTCTAGTGCGACGGGTATTGACAATATTAGACATGATGTCTAAGTTTTGGTCATGGATTTCCCTTGCACCCTCACTCCCGATCAATGGGCCCGTGTCCGACTTCTCGCCAGAACCGACCAGTTCAGCTTTGGTGTGGCCCTTGTCGACAAGATCAAGGCTGGGGAGCGGCCCTGGACTGACAAGAACGCGCTCGAGGTCCACCGGGTCACCAAGGGGGAGGTTCCCTGCTGGGCAATGCGCCCGGACATCTTCCGGGAAGGCCAGCTCCCCCCCGCACTCGCGGACCTGGCGGCGTGATGGCGGCGTATTCATCCTTCCACCTCGGCGGTGCCAACGGTCCTGAACTCCAGCACCTCCCCACTCCTGCGGCGGGTCACCCTGCACGTCGGCCGGTTCCGCTCCAGCCACATCCTCAGGGCCAGCGGGCCGCAGGCTCGCAGTTGGTCCAGGGTGAGGAACACCACCAGAACGCCCTTCAGCGCGGGCTCCTGCTCCACAGGGATCCGCATACCAACCCCCGGGAAGTCTGCCCGCTCCCCGGGGGCTTTTCTCTGCTCTGACCCTTCCAATCCCGTTCGCATCAGGTGCGCCCATGATCCATCCCGAGGCGGGAAATATCAGCCCGCAAAGATATGCGCAGAAAGCCACTCTTGCTGAGGTTTGCCGGATCTTCGGCCTCAAGCAGGAGTGGATAGCCCTCAAGCTGGGCAAGGCCCAGGGCACGATCTCCAAGTGGCTCGACCCCACGAAGTCGGAGTTCCCCGGCTTCGAGGACTGGAATGACCTCATCCGCCTCATCAAGGACCACACAGGCTCCATCGAGCCGGTGCGGACCTTCTGCCAGTGGCACGGGACAGATGCGGTCGCGCTCTCATCCGGAGGCCTCGGGCTGGACCCCAAGACGCTCGGCCGCCTGACGTCCCTCGTCGCGCGCAAGGGCGGGACGGTCGTCTCCCTGCTGGTTCAGATCCTGGAGGACGGAGATGTCACCCCCGAGGAGGAGGAGCAGCTCGGCGGGGCCTTCGAGGAGATCGAGGCGCTCTATGTGGCCGTGGGAGACCTACGTGAGCGGGCCCGCGCCGCCCGAAGGATCGAGCAGAAGCGGAGGCGAGCATGAGCAGTTCCAACAGCCCCACCTTCGAACTCCTCATCGAGGCCCGGCGCCTGATTCACGACGCCGACGCGGCCCTGCTGGGCCAGCGTGCCCGTCCGGATCCTGGCCTGGTGTCTGAGATCATGGGGAAGCACCGTGACGCGGCGCTCCTCATCACCCGCTTCCTCGAAGCCCGAGGAGTGACGCCATGATCGGCTGTCCCCGCTCCTGTGACGACCGCGGCCTGCGTTGGGTCATCGAGGAAGATCCTGAGACCGGCATCTGGTACACGGTGGGCTACCCCTGCGATCACCAGCCACCACCGGCCCGTCACGGGGTGCTGCTGGCCGCGGTGGCCATCCTGGCGCTGGTGCTTGGTCTGCTGCCCTCGTTGATCGTGGGGGTGCTCCCGTGAGCGGACCCATCTTCAGCACCTTCATCGGCATGGAACCGCGTGGCAAGCAACGCCCGCGATTCGTCCAGGCCACCGGCCGCACCTACACCCCTTCCGAGACGGTCAAGGCCGAGCTGCGCATCCAGCAGCAGGTCCAGGAACAGTGGGGCAGGGCCCCGCTGGATGGTCCCCTCTCTCTCGTGGTGACCGTCTGGCTTCAGAAACCCAAAAGCGCCCCCAGGACGCGCCTGGCACCCACCGGAAAACCGGACTGGGACAACTACGGCAAGCTCGTCTCCGACGCCCTGAACGGCATCCTGTGGCGCGACGACGCCCTGATCTGCCGCGCCTTCGTCGAGAAGGTCTACTGCAACCCTGGACAGCCCCTTCAGGGCTTCCAGATCACGGTCCAGGAGTTGGGCCAGGGATGGGTGATCTGATGGCGCGGCCTGGATTGCTTCAGCATCGCAAGTTTCGTCGCTTGAGCCGGCTACTGGGGGGGCGAACAGCCCTTGCCCTGGGTTCGCTCGAGATGATCTGGACCTCGTGTTACGAGAACGGCGAGGAGTTTCTCGGGGACACTGACGACGTCGAGGCGTCTGCCTGCTGGGAAGGTGAGGCCGGCCAACTGACTCACGCGCTGCTCGCCGCGGGCGGGGAAGGGGAGGCCGGATTCATCGAGGAGATCCCAGGTCGCCCCGGCAAGTATCAGGTCCACGACCTTTGGCACCACGCTCCTGAATACGTCCAAAAGCGGCGCCGGAGGGAGTCCGCACGGCGGGCCAAGTCCGACCCTTGCCCATCCGATGAACGAGAAACGGTGGACAGTGACCGGACGGTGACCGGACATGGACCGGACGACGGAAGCCGAGCGGAGGACGATGGTCGAGAAGTGGCGGACACTGGACGCCATACGCGCGCGCAGAGTGGGGTCACTCCCGCTCCCGCTCCCGCTCCCGCTCCCGCTCCCAGTACAACTACAACTACTACGTCCACTCCCGGGGCTGCCGCCCCAGACCCCGCTCCGCCGACTACGTCGGCTGACGCCGCTGCAAGCCCCCCGGGGAAGGCGAGAAAGAAGCCCAGGCCCAGGGGGCGCGACTTCGGGATCGAGGCACTCAAGATGCCCCCGGAGGAGGAGGTGGCCTTCGAGAAGGCCTGGCAGGGCTACCCGAGCAGGGGTTGGGACTTCAGGAACCGCAGGGAGCAGCCACGGCGCCTCAACTACGCCGAGGCCGCCAAGCGCTTCCACGAGATCCTGGCCTTCACGGACATCCGCCACGAAGACGGGAGCCCCATCACCGCGGAGGAGCTGGCCGACGCCACGCTGAACTTCATTTCGGAGCGCAAGGAGGAAGCCCGGCGCCAAGGACTCCCCGCACCGTGCGTGCCCTGCATCGCGAACTTCTTCTCGAGCTGTGAGGGCGAGAAGCATCCCTGGAAGGAGGCCCTGCTGCGCTTCTTCGACGCGGTGCCCATGGGGGTGCCAGCATGACCCGCGAATACGACGAGACGATCGCCTACGAGCAGAAGGACCGCCTGGCGCGACCGAACCACACGCCCGTGCTGGGCCTGGACGGCAAGACCACCTTCACGCGGACGCGGCCCATCCGCTGCCCGTGGTGCCAGGACATCTTCTTCGCCTACAACCCGGAGGACCGACCCTTCCCGCCCTACGAGAACCCGGAGCCTCCGGTCATCGGCGGCGTGTCCAAGGGGCAACGCGAGACCTGCGGCCACCCGAAGTGCTGGGACCTGGAACAGCGCCACCAAATGACCCGCGGCGGGGACTATCAGCTCGCGGCGGGGAACGTCTACGGCACCAAGGATGAACCGGCGCCGGCCAAGGTTGTGAAGAAGAAGGGGCTGCAGAAGATGGGGGCCACAGCATGAACCTGCAGATCAACTACCGGCCTCTCCAGGCCCTGATCCCCTACGCGCGGAACGCGCGGACCCACACCGACGCCCAGGTGGTGCAGATCGCAGCCAGCATCCGTGAGTTCGGCTGGACCAACCCGATCCTGGTCGACGGGCAGAACGGGGTGATTGCCGGCCACGGTAGGATCCTCGCCGCCCGGGTGCTGGGCCTCGAGGAGGTCCCCTGCATCGAGCTCGCCCACCTCACCGACGCCCAACGACGCGCCTACATCCTCGCCGACAACCGCCTGGCCCTGAACGCCGGATGGGACGACGAGCTCCTGGCCCTCGAGCTGGCGGACTTGCAGGCCCTGGAGGTGAACCTGGAGCTGCTGGGATTCGAGAGCGACGAGCTGCTGGACCTGCTTCGCCTGCAGGACGAGTCCGGCCTGCTCCCAGGCATCGATCCGGACGAGGCCCCGCCCATCCCCCAGGAACCCGTGACGCGCCCGGGGGACCTGATCCTTCTCGGCCAGCACCGGCTGTTCTGCGGGGACGCCACGAAGGTTGCCGACG
>CAYZND010000241.1:0-5725 GCA_964479495.1 uncultured Mesoterricola sp. | reverse complement strand
TCGCCGCCTTCAGCCCCTTCCTGGGGATCCACGAACCCATAGGTCACGGTCTGGCAGAAACCCTGGTGGGCCAAGGCCGTGCCGAGGCGGCGACGCTTCAGGTAGTCCTTGGCGAGGGGTTCCGGGGAGCCCTCGAGTGGGGGCAGGGATGAGGGAATACGCTCATAGCCCCGGAGCCGGAGCACCTCTTCCGCCAGATCATCGGGAATGCCCAGGTCGTGGCGCCAAGTGGGCGGCGCCACCCGGCTTTCAGGATCGAACCGGCAGCCCAGCCGCGTGAGCAGGGCGCGGGCCTCCGTTTCGGGGATGTGCTCTCCGGCCACGCGGTCCAGCACCTCCTTCTTGAAGGGCACGGCGGCGGCTGGCGTGGGTAGCGACCCGGCGGTCCAGGCCCCCACGAGCTTTGCGCCGCCCCAGGCTTCCAGCCGCTGGGCGAGCATGTCCCGGGCCACGGTCGCCATGGCGGGATCCGCGCCGCGTCCGAACCGCTGGGAGGCATCCGTATGGAGGTTGTGGCGCCGGGCGGTGGCGCGCACGGTGCGGGGATCGAAATAGGCACTCTCCAGGAGCACACGCTTGGTGGCGTTCGTCACCTTGGTGTTGTCGCCACCCATGACGCCGGCTAAACCAATGGCCTTGGCCTCGTCCGCGATCACCAGGTCCCGCTCCGTCAGCGTGCGTTCCACGCCGTCCAGGGTGACCAGCTTCTCGCCGGAACGGGCCCAGCGCACGATCACGGCGCCCTCGATGGTGTCTGCGTCGAAGGCGTGGGTGGGGTGGCCGACCCGGTGCAGGATCTCGTTGGAGGCATCCACCGCCGCCAGGTTCTTGGCATTGGAGCCCATGTGCCCCAGAAAGGCCTGGACCACGGGCGGCGTGCCCTGGGCCGTGCCCAGGTCCATCACAGCGGTCGCATAGAGGGAGCACGCCTCGCCTTCGATGCGCACGGGCACAAGCGGAGCCCCTTCGGAGAGCACCTTCACGTCGAGGGCTGAGAGGAATGCATCGAGACGCGCCGCGAGATCCCGCGCCAGACCCCGGTGTGAGAGCACGTCACCACGGTTGGCCGTCACGTCCACCTCAAGCACGGTGGTGCCATTGCTGGCGTCCACAGCATCCACGGGGAACCCGAGCGAGGCGAGGAGCTCGCAGAGCCCCTTGGTGTCCAGGGAGTGCAGGGCAGGCAGCTCCTGCTGAAGAGCCTTGATTTCGATCAGCATCAGTCCAGTCCTCCCATGGTCTTGAGGAAGCGTTGATCGTTCTCGAAGAAGAGGCGGAGATCTGGCGTCTGGCTCACCATCATGGCGATGCGCTCCACGCCCATGCCAAAGGCGAAACCGCTCCACTCGTCTGGATCGATGCCGGCGTAGGCCAGCACGTTGGGGTGCACAAGGCCTGCGCCCAGGAGCTCCACCCAGCCGCTCTGCTTGCACACGCGGCAGCCCGAGCCGCCACAGAGGGGGCAGCGCACATCCACTTCGCAGCCAGGTTCGACGAAGGGGAAGTAGCTGGGCCGGAAACGGACATCCGCGCCAGGCCCGAACAGAGCTTTCATGGCGTAAGCCAAGGTCCCCTTCAAATGGTGCATGCCGATCCCGTGGCCCACCAGCAGGCCTTCCACTTGATGGAACATGGGGCTGTGGGTGGGATCGATCTCATCCTTGCGGTAGACGCGACCGGGCGCCAGGAAGCGGATGCCACCCTTCTCGCGGATGTGCGGTGCGAGGCGCAGGAGCGTGCGCACCTGTACGGGGCTCGTGTGGGTGCGGAGCAGCAGCTCGGGGTGCTTCTCGAAATAGAAGGTGTCGGCGCTGCCGCGGGCGGGGTGATCGGAAGGGATGTTCAGGCCGTCGAAGTTGTGAGCTTCCGTCTCGATCTCGGGTCCTTCCTCCACGTGATAGCCCAAGGGGCGGAAGACATCCACGAGCCGATCGATGAGGCGGTTCAAAGGATGCAGCGCGCCGCGGGGCGGACATGGAGGTGGAAGGTCGGGATCCCAGGCATTGCCGAGGGCGGCTAGCCGCTTCTTGGCCTCTTCGAGTTCGGCCTGACGTGCCTTGAGGGCTTCTTCCCAGCCGGTCTTGAGCGTGTTGATGGCGGCGCCCAGGTCGCGCTTCTGTTCCTTGGGCGCCGCCTTCAGAAGCTCCATCATGCGGGCCGCGTGGCTGCCTTCCCGGCCGATGAAGGCGCCTTTGAGGCGCATCAGGCTATCCAGGTCCGAACAGGCGGCGAGGGCATCGGAAAACCCCCGCTGGGCTTCGAGGATTTCAGCGGGCAGAAGGCTCGACTCCATAGGTTCCTCGTAAAAAGAGAAAGGCCGCTTCCGCGGCCTTTCGGGTCTGTTGCGATGAGGGTGTCAGATCTTCGCTCAGCCCTTGGCCACGGCCACGAGCTTGCTAAACGCCTCCGGATTGGTCACGGCGAGGTCCGCAAGGATCTTGCGGTCCAGGTCGACGTGGGCCTTCTTGAGACCACCCATGAACTTGGAGTAGCTGGTGTTGTTCATCTCGCAGGCCGCGCCGATGCGCACGATCCACAGGCGCCGGAAGTCGCGCTTGCGCACCTTGCGATCGCGATAGGAGTAGAGCAGCGCCTTCTCGACCGCTTCCTTCGCGGAGCGGTACAGCCGGGACTTGGCTCCGTAGAAGCCCTTTGCGAACTTCAGCATCCGCTTGCGGCGCTGGACTCGCTTGAAACCACGTTTTGCGCGGGTCATGTGTATTCCTTTCCTCGGGGCCGCTCGGGAAGAGCGTTAGGGAGCCCCATCGGGGGTGGCATCGGCCACCGGGGTTGAACGATCAGGCGTAGGGCAGCATCGCGCGAACGCGGCCGAGATCCGACTTGTCCACCATCCCGCCCATGTCCAGCTGCCGCTTACGCTTGGCGGACTTCTTGGTGAGGATGTGGCGCTGGTGGGAGCAGCCACGCTTGAACAGGCCGCTGCCGGTCTTCTTGAAGCGCTTCTGGGCGCCCTTGTGGGTCTTGAGCTTGGGCATCTCGAACCTCTTAAGCTTGTTTGGTTTCCAGGAGGGTTTCAGGCTTGTTGCCCTCGGCCTTGGGAGCCTTGGGTTTCTTGGCAGCTTCCACGGGGCGCGGAATGATGATGGCGTGCATGTCGCGGCCATCAATGCCAGCGGGTTTTTCGACGAGACACTTGTCGGAAACCCGGTTGAGAACGTCCTCGATGATGCGGAAGCCGATGTCGCGGTGGACCACTTCACGACCTCTGAACATCACGACGACCTTGACTTTGTCCCCCTCTTCGAGGAAGCGGAGGATGTGCTTCACCTTGAAATCGAAATCATGGTCGTCCGTGCGGGGGCGGAACTTCACCTCCTTGACCACGATGTTCTTCTGTTTCGCGCGCGCAGCATGTTCGCGCTTGGCTTCCATGAACTTGTACTTCCCGTAGTCCATGATCCGGCAGACGGGAGGGTTGGCGGTGGGAGAGACCTCGACCAGATCGAACCCTTTGGCCTCGGCGACCCGGATGGCAGCCGCAGGGGTCATGACACCCAGCTGGGTTCCATCTTCGTCGATGACGCGGACCTCCGGAGATCGGATGCCATCGTTGATGCGTGTTTCAGTCGCTCGGATACAATCCTCCCCAACAGCACAAGGATAAAGATCTTACCAGTAAATGGCCCCTTTTCAAAGCAAAGATCAGCGGAGCCGTCGACGGATTTCGTCGGTGATCTTCTCGAAGAAGCTGTCCAGGGACTGCACACCTAGATCACCCTGGTGCCGGTGCCTCACGGACACCTCGCCACTGGCGGCTTCTCGATCGCCAAGGACCACCATGTAGGGGATCTTCTGGAGCTGGGCGTCCCGGATCTTGGCATTGACTTTCTCGTTGCGCAGGTCCAGTTCCGTGCGCAGGCCCAGTTCCTGGGCCCGAGCCTGGATCTGTCGTGCGTAGTCGTGCACCCGGTCCGTGATGGGAAGGACGGTCATCTGGACCGGTGCGAGCCACGTGGGGAAGGCCCCGGCGCAATGCTCAATGAGGATCCCCATGAAGCGCTCGAGGCTGCCCAGGATCGCACGATGCAGCATGACGGGCATGCCTTCGCTCCCGTCCGGCTTCACATAAGTGAGGCCGAACCGGTTCGGCATGGAGTAATCCACCTGCAATGTTCCCAGCTGCCACGGGCGCTTGAGGGCATCCAGCACCTGGAAGTCGATCTTGGGGCCATAGAAGGCGCCATCCCCTGGGTTGACCGTGAACTCGAGACCCGCTTCACGCAGAGCCTCGGCCAGGGAGTTCTCGGCCAAATCCCAGATTTCGTCGCTGCCGATGCGCTTCTCGGGCCGTGTGGAGAGCTGGATGCGGATCTCTTCAAAGCCGAAGGTGTGGTAGACGTCCATGATGAAGGCGAAGAAGGAGGCCATCTCGACCTTCATCTGCTCAGGGGCACAGTAGATGTGCGCATCATCCTGGCAGAAGGTCCGGACCCGCGTCAGGCCCTGGGTCACGCCGCTCCGCTCGTAGCGGTGCAGCCGTCCGAAGTCCGCGTAGCGGATTGGCAGGTCTCGATAGCTGTGCTTGCCAGCTCCATAGATGAGGCAGTGGGTCGGACAGTTCATGGGCTTGAGCGCATACTGCCGCTCGTCCACTTCCGTGAAATACATGTTCTCCTGGTACTTCTCGTAGTGCCCCGAGGTCTTCCACATGCTCACGTCCAACGCCTGGGGTGTGATCACCTCGCTGTAGCCCTGACGTAAGTAGTTCTGGCGCATGTAGTTGACCAGCTCGTTGTAGACGATCGCACCCTTGGGATGGAAGAAGGGGGAAGCCGGGGCTTCTGGATGGAAGGAGAAGAGACCCAGCTCCTTGCCCAGCTTACGATGGTCCCTTGCTTTGGCTTCTTCCAGACGCTTCAGGTGTTCGTCCAGCTCCTTCTGGGTCAGGAAGGCCGTTCCATAGACACGACAGAGCTGGGCTTTCTTTTCGTCCCCTCTCCAGTAGGCCGCTGCCGTATGGAGCAACTTGAAGGCTTTCAGCTTGCCGGTGTTGGGCACATGCGGTCCGCGGCAGAGATCGTAGAAATCCCCTTGCCGGTAGCCGGAGATGGTGACGCCTTCAGGGAGCTCAGAAACCAACTCGACCTTGAAGGGCTCGCCCATCGCATCGAAGCGCCGGATCGCTTCATCGCGGGCCAGCTCTTCCCGTACGACCGGAATGGACTCGTTGCTGATCTTCCGCATCTCCGCTTCAATCGCTTCGAGGTCTTCGGGCGTGAAGAACTTCTCCACCAGGAAGTCGTAGTAGAAGCCATCCTCGATGACAGGGCCGATCCCCACCTTGACGCCTGGGAAGAGACGCTGCACCGCCTGCGCAAGCAGGTGCGCCGTCGAGTGCCTGACCACTTCCAGGGAGTCGGGATCCTTCGAGGTGACCACTTCCACCTTGGATCCATCCAGGAGCGTGGCGCCCAGATCCTGCAGCCGGCCATCCACTCGGATGGCGAAGGCGGCATCCAGCAGCCTCGGACTGATGCCCAGCGCCAGGTCCGTACCGGTCGCTCCGTCCGGCATTTCTCGGACAGAGTCATCGGGAAGCTGGACACGGATGGACATGACATTCCTTTCTGGAAACGGACAGTTTAGCGCGCTGACGCCAGAGAGATCAGCGCGGATACACGAACGCCCCCATCGTCAATGGGGGCGTGTGGTTTTAACGTCGCGGCGACCTACTTTTCCACCTCTGTCCGAGGCAGTATCATCG
>CAYZND010000240.1:0-5738 GCA_964479495.1 uncultured Mesoterricola sp. | reverse complement strand
GCTGCACCGGCGGCAAGCGGGAAGACCTCGAGCGGGTCCATGCGGTGGTGCGCTGGGCCCTGGACCAAGGTCGCACGGTGCCCCTGAACGTGCAGTTCTTCATCCAGTTCGGCAGCGACGAGGTTCGCCGCCATGCCGCCGAACAAGGCTGGATCGAGGCCTTCGAGGAGGCCGGCGCCCGGCTCCTGGGCCCCGGCTGCGGGGCCTGCATCAACGCCGGTCCCGGCGTCTCCCATAAACCGGACCAGGTGACCGTCAGCGCCATCAACCGCAACTTCCCCGGCCGCTCCGGCCCCGGGCAGGTGTGGCTCGCCAGCCCCGAGACCGTCGCCGCCAGCGCCTTCGCGGGACGGCTCATGAACTTCGAAGAACTGAAAAGGACGCTCCCGTAGTCCGGATCGCAGGCTCTACTTCGTGTACTTCGCCACGATGGCCTTGTAGACCCCGCTCCTCTGGATCTTCGTCAGCGCGGTGTTGAACTGTTCGGCCAGCTTGGCGTAGCCCGGCTTCTTGGCGAAGCCGAGGTAGACGTGGGAGTTGTTCAGGTACTTGGGCAGGTGGGTGATCTGGCCCTTGTACCGGCCGCCCTCCACCTGGTTGATCAGCTCGTAGCCCACGTACAGGTCGGAGGGCCAGAGGTCGATCCGGCCCGCGCCGAGCTTGGCGAGGTTCATCTCGTCCTTCACGGCCACCTCGAAGGTGAGGTCCTTCTGCTGCAGCAGCCCGCCCTCGTATTCCTTGCCGTTCGTGACACCGATGGTGAGCCCCACCAGGTCCTTGAAGGACTTGTAATTTATCTTGCCGGCATTCGCATCGAGCACGAAGAAGACCGAGGGGCTCTCCGCCACGGGCTGGGCCGGGAAATGGAGGAACGCCTCCCGCTCCGGGTTCTTGTTCAGGGTGAAGATGGCATCCCCCTGCCGGCCCTCGATCATGGCCAGGCAGCGCTTCCAAGGGTAGGCCTCGATCCGGACCTCCCGCTTCATCTCCTTGAAGGCGGCCAGGACGATCTCCGTGTGGACACCCGAGAACGCCCCCTTCTCATCCTGGGTGATATACGGCGGCCAGGGCTCCGTGAGGAGCACCAGGGGCTCCTGGGTCTGCGCGAAGGCCCCGGCACCAAACAGCAGGGACAAGCCGAGGGTCCAGCATCGCTCCATGGTTCCCCCTTCTCCGGTCCTGATGGAGGTCCCTCCCTGACCGTGTGAGGGACTCTACGCCTTTCGGCACGACCCTCGTGACCCATGAGTCGGGGATAGGGAATCTCGGTCTGAGCACCTACTGGGGCGGCGCGATATCCAGGGTCTGGGCGACACGGTTGGCAACCCACCTCTGGGGATCCGCAGTGGTCACCTGGATCACGAAGTAGCGGGCCTTGGTGGGATCGCCCTTGGCGTTGAAGGTCACGTTCCCGGTGATTCCATGGAAGTCGAGGGTCCGCACGGTCTGGGCCACCGCGGGGCGCGTGGGGACCTTCCCGTCCGCCTCCCTGGCCGCCTTCTCGATGGCCCGCAGGGCGAGGGCCGCGCAGTCGTAGGCCTGGGCGGCGTAGGGCTGGGTGAAGTACAGGCCGCGGGTTCGGAGCTCACGGAAGTAGGGGAGGTCGGCCACGGCCGTTGCATCCTGGTTCTCCTCCCACACCACGACCACATGCTCTCAGGTCCCAGGAGGAATGGTCCCCATCGGTGGACGCCGACAGCCCACAAACAGGGCAACGAGCGCGAGTGTGAGGCCTCGGACAAGCATGCGCATGGCTTCATGGTACGTCCTTGCCGCATCCGGCCGGGGGAAGGACTGTGGCTGCGGTCACAAGGCCACTGTTCCAGATGCGAATGGATCACTCGCCCATCGGAGCAGCGCCGGCGGAGACGGTCCGCCAGCGCTGCGAGAGCCTCAGCAGGACGACTCCTCCCAGCACCATGGCGCTCCCCGCGAGCTGCGGACCATCGAGCCGCTCCCGGAAAAGCTGGTAGGCCAGGAGCGCGGTGAACACGGGCTCCGAGGTCATGATCAGGTTCGCCACGCTGGAGGGCAGGTGTTTCATGCTGGCGTTGTAGAGGCCGAACCCCACCACCGTGGGTCCCGCCGCCAGGAGGAGGAGCCAGCCCCAACCCGCGGGGACCCGTCCCAGATGGAGCAGGTTCCCGGTTCCCGGCAGCAGGCGCGTCAAGTTGAGCAGGAAGAGGCAGGCGCAGGAGAACGCGAAGGTGTAGAACACGGCCGTCCAGGGGTTCAGCCCGCGCTGCGAAGCCGTGCGCCCCATCAAGCTGTAGGCCGCGTAGAAGAGGGCCGAAGCGATCCCGGTGAAGATGCCCAGCGCGTTCGCACGCCAGGCCCCGGGGTCCGCCATCCCGGACACGATGGCGCAGCCCACCAGACTCAGGACCACCGCCGCCGCCTTGGACCAGCCCAGGCGCTCCTCCAGGAGCCACCACCCCAGCACGGCGGTGAAGGCCGCCGAGCCGTTCACCAGCACCGTGGCCAGGGAGGCGTTCGTAAGGGCCACCGCCAGGGTCCAGGTGGCGTTGAAGCCACCCAGCATCAGCCCGTATAGAGCCAGGAAACCGAGTTCCCGTCGTGTCACACGAAGGAGCGCGGGCTTGAGCAGGCCCAACACCGCGAGCAGGGTGGCCGCCGCGAATCCCGCCCGCCAGAAGGCCAGCACCAGGGCGGGCAGGTGGTAGGCCTCGGTCAGGTGGCGGATGAAGACGGCCGTCGTGGAAAGAATGACGGCGCTCAGCAGGGCCAAGGGGTAGCCGCGTCCAGGATCGGGCATCATCGGAACCTCGCGTGAACCTGCGGTGGAAGCACAGAGTGGAAGGCTTTCCGGAGGAAAGCCCAGAAGCCTGAGGGGCCGCTCCTTTCCGGTTCCAGAAGGCTCGGACGCCACCCTTCCTCCGGGCAGGAATCCCAGGCGGAAATCGGCGATCCGGGAGTCCGGGCAGGTTTCACCATGGCCACCAGCGTCCCGTCCACGAAGAGGAAGCCCCGCTCATAGAACTGGTCCCGGACTCCAGGCAGCGGCGCGGCCAAGGCTGCCACCGGCAGCCACCGGACCTCCAGCTGGCCCGGCCCTGAGGGTAGTGCGTGCTGTCCCGCCGCCAGCCACTGGGCCGGTTGACCGTTCCGGATGATCAGGCCGCACCGTTCGTCGGGCACCCAGAAGTCTCCGCATTGCATGGCACACCTCCGCTATTCCGCGCCAGCCGGCACGGACACGAGCCGTGAATCGCTCACGGATGTTTAGTCGTCGGACAGGGAAAGCACGAAGTTGGCGGCCTCGGGTCGCTCCTTCCAGCCGTTCTTCGCATAGAACCCGCGCTGGTACGAGGCGCGGTTCCGGAAATTAATGAGGCTCAGGCGGGAGCATCCCCGGCTCCGGGCTTCGTCCTTGGCAGCCTCGAGCAGCCTCCGGCCAAGTCCCAGGCTCCGGAAGGCGGGATGCACGAAGAGCTCCGAGACGTAGCCCTCCGGACCCGCCAGGATCAGGTACGGCAGCCAGTGGACCGCCGCATATCCCGCTAGGTTTCCGTCTACCTCCGCCACGAACGTCGTGTGGCTCCGGTCGGCGAGTCCCAGCGCGATCTGCTCCCGGACCCGCGCCTGGGACGCCTCTCGCGTCTCCTCCTCGAAGCGGGGAAACAGCGCTTGGGCGCGCAGCAGGCCCACCAGGGCTTCGGTGTCCTCGAGGCGCACGTTCCGGACCGTGATCGTCATGGCCGCCTCGCCCCACCGTGGATCCGCGCCAAGGCCGCCGCGAGACGGCGGACGCCCTCCTCGATCTGGTCCTCGTCCAGCAGGGAGATGGACAGCCGGATCCAGGAACCGTGGGTGCGGTAGGGGGAATACTGGTTGCCGGGCGAGACCTGCACCCGCTCGGCTTCGAAGACGGTGTCCCAGTCTGGCCTTCGCCCTTTGGGTGCCGTGAGCTGCAGCCAGATGAGGTAGCCCCCCTTGGGGTCCTCCCAGCGGGCCCAGGCGGGGTCCAGGTGCTGGCGGAGGGCCCGCAGGGCCGTCTGCATGCGCTTGCGGTAGATCCGGTGCATGCGGCTGATGTGCAGGTCGTAGAGCCCCCGCTCGCAGAACTCGTGCAGCGCGGCGTGGGGGATCATGGTCGGCATGATCTCGCTGAAGTGCCGCAGAGCGAGAAGCGGCTCCAGACAGGCCTTCGGCGCCACGATCCAGCCCACCCGCACCCCCGCGAAGAGGACCTTGGAGAAGGAGCCACAGTAGGCCACCAGGCCTTGCCGGTCCATGGCCTTGATGGGCGGCGTGACCCGCCCGAAGTACTTCATCTCCTCCTCGAAGCCGTCCTCCAGGATGGGCACGCCATGGCGCGTGCAGAGCTCCAGCAGGCCCTCGCGGTTGCCCTGGCTGGCGCTGCGGCCCGTGGGGTTCTGGAAGTTGGGCATGGTGTAGACCAGCAGGGGCCGTTCGCGCTCCATGGCCCGCTCCAGCACGTCCAGGTCCATGCCATCGGCGCCGTAGGGAATCTCGATGGGCTTCAGGCCCAGAAGCCGCAGCAGGGGCA
Organism: uncultured Mesoterricola sp.; assembly: GCA_964479495.1. Classification (GTDB taxonomy): domain Bacteria; phylum Acidobacteriota; class Holophagae; order Holophagales; family Holophagaceae; genus UBA1801. The sequence goes on along the minus strand of CAYZND010000240.1, from coordinate 1,207 downwards.
GGAAGAGGCTGTACGTGGGCGATTCCACGGCCACGGAGCCTCCCGGCTGGGCCACCAGGCGCAGCAGCAGCTCGAGGGCTTGCTGGGAGCCGGTGGTGATCAGGATTTCGTCGGCGGTGGTATCCACGCCGTGGAGGGCCATGCGCCGGGCGAGGAACTCCCGCAGGGGCCGGTAGCCTTGCCGGTCGCCATAGGTGAGCAGCGAGGCGCCGCCGCGCTTCATGGCCCGGGCCAGGCAAGCCCGGAACGCTTCCACCGGGAAGAGGCGCGGATCCATGTGCAGGTTGGCGAAGTTGATGAAGCCTTCCCGGCTGGGGTTCCCGACAAGGGCCCGGTGGGTCCCCAGCGCCTCGCGGACGGGCTCGGCGATCTGCGCCGACCAATCGAAGGCTCCCTTCCGGGCCGTCGGCGCATTCCCCGCGGGAGCCAGTCGGGCCCGCACGCGCGGCGCCGAACCGGGCCGCTGGTCGAGCCAGCCCTGGGCCCAGAGCTCCTGGTAGGCCTGGGCCACCGTGGAGCGGTGGATCCCCAGCAGGTCCGCCAGGTGCCGGGTGGAGGGAAGCCGCTCGCCCACCCGCAGGGCGCGGCTCTCCAGGTGCTCCCGGATCTGCTCCTGGAGCTGGAGCGCGATGGGCTTGGAGCTCTTCCAGTCCAGGTTCGGCAGCAGCACAACCACCTCGTCGATGCCCCAAGGTACGACCAGAGTGGATGGCAAAAAAGATCCAGTTCATCCGTAATTTGAGCCGACCAGTTGGACGCCCCCCTTCCGTGGTAGAACTCGAAGCCATGATCCGTCGCGATTTTCAGCACGACCCGGGCCTGCGCGCCAGCTTCAATGCCCTGGCCCGCACGGTGTTCGACCTCGACTTCGAGACGTGGTACCAGGGCGGTTTCTGGGACGACGCCTATGCATGCCACGCCTGGGTGGAGGACGGCCAGGTGCTCGCCACCGTCGGTCGGTCGGAGCTGCAGCTGCGCATCGAGGACGAGCCCCGCCGGGCCTTCCAGATCGGCACGGTCATGACGCACCCGGATCACCGGGGACGAGGTCTGGCCTCCCGCTTGATGGAGGCGGCTCTGCCCTCAGGGGAGCCGGCCTTTCTCTTTGCCGACGAGGAGGCCGCGGGCTTCTACCCCAAGTTCGGATTCCAGCGGGTGAGGCAGTGGGACTTCTGGATGCCTGCGGGCGCCCCGGAAGCCACTCCCC
>CAYZND010000239.1:0-5757 GCA_964479495.1 uncultured Mesoterricola sp. | reverse complement strand
GACCTCTGGGGCGGGCACTGGGACCAGCTCCAGGCCAGCATCCAGAAGGAGCTCTACACCCTCGAGGACCGCACCCTGGTCATCCCAGGACACGGGTCCATGACCACCATTGGCGAGGAGGCGGAAAACAACCCCTTCGTGAAGCGCTGACCTCCAGGATCTGTGCCATGATGGGGACCCTTTCCCCCGAGGTGTCCCATGTTGCCTGAGGCATTCACGGCCTTCTTCGGCTGTTCCGGCATCATCGCCTTCTTCTTCGTGGTCTGGCTGTTCTCCTGCATCCGCATCGTGAACGAATACGAGCGTGCGGTGATCTTCACCCTGGGCAAGGTCGGTGAGACGCCCAGGGGACCCGGCCTCATCTTCGTCTTCCGGCCCTTCCAGCGGGCCGTGGTGGTGAGCCTCCGCACGGTGGTCCTGGATGTGCCCAGCCAGGACATCATCACCCGCGACAACGTGAGCCTGAAGGTGAGCGCCGTCGTCTATTTCCGCGTGCTGGACTCGAAGCAGGCCATCCTCGGCGTGGAGAACTACTACTACGCCACCAGCCAGATCGCCCAGACGACCCTGCGCTCCATCCTGGGCGAGGTGAGCCTGGACGAGCTGCTGGCCGCGAGGGAGAAGCTGAGCCTGCGCCTGCGGGAGATCATCGACAAGTCCACGGAACCCTGGGGCATCGAAGTGACCGCGGTGGAGCTGAAGTCCGTGGACCTGCCCGAGCAGATCCAGCGCGCCATGGGCAAGCAGGCCGAAGCCGAGCGCGAGAAGCGCGCCAAGGTCATCGCCGCCGAAGGCGAGCTGATGGCCTCCCAGCAGCTGCTGGAAGCCGCCAACAAGGTGAGCCAGAACCCCGTCGCCATCCAGATGCGCTACCTGCAGACCCTCTCGGAGATCAGCGTCGAGAAGAACAGCACCATCGTCTTCCCCCTGCCCATCGAGCTGCTGCGCATGCTGGACCGGATCGGCGCGCCGAAGGCCGAATAGTCAAACACCCCGCTTGTTCGGATCCCAGACGAGCTTGTGGAGCTGCAGCTGGAACCGCACCGGCAGGCGGTCGGCCACGATCCGCTCCGCCAGCCAGGCGGCGTCCAGCCGACCCCAGACGGGGCTGAACAGGACGTCGATGCGTTCGAGGACCCCTTTGGCCTCGCACCAGGCCTTGGCCCACCGGTAGTCCTCTTCGCTGCTGAGCACGAACTTCAGTTCATCCTGGCCAGGGATCAAATGATCCAGGTTGGACTCCAGCCAGCGAGGCTCCTCTCCGCTTCCTGGCGTCTTGCGGTCCACGATCTTCACAACCCTTCCGGGGACGTGGGCGAGGTCGTGACTTCCGGCGGTCTCCAGCGCCACCTCATAGCCCAGGTCCAGGAGTGCCTGCAGCAGGAGCGGGGCATTGGGGTGGGCCAAAGGCTCGCCGCCCGTCAGCTCCACGAAGGGGGTGTTGGGGCCTTGACCTGCGGGGCCGATGAGGCGCTGCGTCTCCTGGAGGATCTCTTCCAGGGACCAAGGCGTGCCCTCGCTGAAGGCATAGACAGTGTCGCAGTAGACGCAACGGAGGGGGCACCCCGTGAGACGGATGAACACACAGGGGCGGCCCGCCCGGGAGCCTTCGCCCTGGATGCTGAAGAAGATCTCGTTGACCTTGAAGTTCATGGTTTAGCTTCCGATGGAGACGAAGGTTTGATTGCTGCCAGGCCTCAGAATGGCGGCAATGATCTCGCTGGCTTCATCTTCAGCAAGCTTGTTGTACCGAGGCTCGATGTATTCCTCCATGTGAATGATCTCGAAGTGTTGCTCCAGCATTCCCTTCAAGGTCAGGCGGTCCAGGAGGCTCACCTGTGTCGCGCGATGAGTGATGCTATCGATGATCCTGAACTCTTGGCCGGTGATCCTTTCGAAGGAGAATCTGTGACCCAGTCGGTCGGGACGGACTTGCCGACAGATCACCATCGCGACTCCATCTATTGCTAGGAGCTGTCGCACTTTCGGAAGGAAGACATTCCGGCTGACCCCCATCGGCAGGAGGTGCAATAGGAAGGCTGAGTAGATTGATAAGAAGCTTCTTTCCGGAAGCGGATCGGAAAGGATGTCGAAACGCAGCGTTTGGATTCGGTGAATGCCCTTCTGCACGGCGCGGTTCTGCACTGTTCGGACTTTGACGACATCTCGGTCCGTTGCAAGGACTTCTAGGCCATGCCGGGCCATGTGGAGTTCGTCAGTTCCTGCGCCGCATCCGAGGCTGAGCAGAGGGCTTCTGAGATGATGCAGATGTCGGACCAGGAATTCCTTCGGTTGGTCCTCCCGCTGATCAGGATGCTCGTCGACCTTCTGCATGTCAGTAGTCCTGGAGATTCCAGCTGCGCAGGGTTGTGAACACGGGTCCAGGGGGCCTGAATCTCAAGCCCATCTCCAGCCGCCATCGAGGGTGAGGATGTCGCCGGTGAGGTAGGGACTGGCTGCGGCGTAGCGGATCGCGCGCGCGAGGTCCTCTGGAGTGCCCAGGCGCTTGAGGAGGTTGCGTTCCGCAAGATCGGCAGGATCGCTCTCTTCGTTGGGAAGCACGGTGCCGATGGCGTGGCCCACCACCCGCACCCGGGGAGCCAGGGCCATGGCCAGGGCCGGCACCAGGGCCGCCAGTCCCGCCTTCGAGGCGGTGTAGGGCATTCGCTTGAGGAAGGGGTGATGGATGGCGGTGTCGAGCAGGAGGTGAAGGCAGCCGCCATCGGCGAGATGCGGCGCGAGCGCCTGGGCCGCCAGCAGGGGGAACGTGAGGTTGGTCCTCCAGGTGGCTTCCAGGGATGCCGCGTCCCAGTGGCCAAGGTGGCTTTCGGGGAAGGTGCCCGCGGCGATCACGGCGTTTTCCAACACCGCTCCAGCATCCCCGAGCGCAACCAGATCTGCCATCATCGTGGGGACAAGCTCGGGATCGTCTGCATTCCACCGGAATGTTCGCACCTGGGTTCGCTTTGAAAGTGACTCCAGCCAGCGGCTCTCTTCGTCCCAGGGCTTCGAACTCGTCAGCACGAGGCGATGATCCAGGGCGAGGGACTCCGCCAGGGACCGTCCCAGACGGCTCCGGCCTCCCACCAGGATCCACCAGGGTCCCATGGTCTCCACACCTCCTCCCCTCTCCAGGCTACCTTGACTCCTCCCCTCCGGCGCATCCGATGGCGATTGATCTGGATCAGCGTGCTGGCGCTGGCCCTGGCGATCGCATCCTTCGCGCTGAGCCAGTGGGTCTACGCCTCCTCGGACGACCAGTGCTTCTGGAAGGCGGAAGGCAGCAAGGTCCGGATCCGCGAGATCCTCCCCGATGGGGCGGCCGAGCGGGCGGGCATCCTTGAGCGGGACGAGCTGGTGGCCATCCAGGGACAGCCCGTGACCGCGCGGACCATGGATGAACTGCGGCGTTTCATCAACGAGCAGCCGAAGGGGAAGGAGGTGCTGTACCGGATCCGCCGCAACGGGCGGGAGCTCTCCCTCAATGTGACGCTGGTGCAGCCCTTCAACTACGTCGGACTGAGCGTCGTGCTCTCCGGCTTGGTGGCCTGGGCCATCGGCCTGCTGGTGGTCGTATCCTCGCCCCAGCGCAAGGTGGCCCGCCACTTCTTCTACATGGGCGCCATCTCGCTGGTGATCCCCATCTATGCCCCGGTGGATTCCGGGAACGTGCCCCTGGCCCTCCAGATCACGGGACACATCCTGTCCGGCCTCATCATGAGCGTGGCGACCCCCCTCTGGCTCCACTTCTTCCTGCGGTTCCCCCACCCGTTCCCCTTGCGCCGGAACAGGCGTTTCCTGATGTCGCTCTATGGGGGATTCCTGGCGATGGGGTTCGTGAACACCCTCGTGGCCATCGCCATGGCCGTGGCGCGGTCAGGGCCGTTGGGGGACCTCTCGTGGATGACAACGGATCTGCAGGTCGCCACCACCGTCTTCCGGGCTGCCCTGGGCGTGGCCGTCATCGGGGGCGTCGCGACCTTCTGGCTCGGTGCCCTGAAGCTCCCCCGGAAGCGTCGGATGGCGCTCATGCCGGCGCTCTTCTTCACGGCGGCCATCGCGATCGATCTGGCCGCCTATTCCTACCTGACCGCCATGGCCCAGGGCAAGAGCCTCGTCTTCCAGCGCCAGGCATGGGTCTTCTTCGCTCCCCTGCCGCTGCTGCCCCTCTCCTTCGCCTACGCCATCCTCCGGCACGGCTTCTTCGATGTGCGCAGGGCGATCCTGCGGTGGCTGACGTACTTCGCCGTGGTGGGAGTCACGCTCACGGGGTACTTCATCGTGCTGGCCTGGGCTTTCGAGCAGGGCATCAACACCTTCGAGGCCCGGTGGGTGGGGGTGCTCGCAGGCCTCACCGCCTGGCCCATCGGCTGGGTCCTGCGACGCTTGCTGGGGGCTCTTCGCCGGAAGTTCCGGCGGGACCTGAGCACCGCCCGGGAGCTCATCCTGGGGACCCTGCGCGAACCCAAGTGCCGCTTCTCCGAAGCCGCCCTCCTCGAGGGGTTGGCGGACGCGCTGAGGCAGTCGTTCCACCCCCATGTGCTCCTCCTGCTGCCCGTGACGGAGCGCTGCATGGAGCTGCCAGGTCTCGACACGATCGAGCCGGACGATCCCCGCGCCGCCTCCCAGCGAAAGCCCCTGAGCCTGAAGCTGCCTCTGGCCCTCATCCGCAACGCGCGGGACTACCAGGAGCTGGCCATCGGTCTCGCGGGCGACGAGGCGGACTGGATCCGCGAGCAGGGCTGGGAGGTGCGCTCCCGTGTGGACGCCCTGGAGGCGCAGGTGATGGTGCTGCTGCTGGCAAGCGGCGAGCCGCACACCGCCGTGCTGCTCGGGGGTAAGTACGCGGAGCTGAACTATGGACGGGAGGACCGGGAGCTCCTGAGGGAGGTCGCGGTCTCCGCGGGCATCCTGCTGGAGACGGCCCTCCTGCACCAGCGGCTGCTGGATCAGGGGCGGATCGAGCAGGAACTCCAGACGGCGCGACGGATCCAGGAAGGGTTGATCACCTCCGAAGCCCCACCCATCGACGGATACGACCTGGCCCTGCGACTGGAACCAGCGCTGGAGACCGGGGGAGACCTGCTCTGGATGAAGCGCCGCTCCAACGGGAACTGGATCGCCGCCGTGGGCGATGTGAGCGGGAAGGGGCTGGCGGCGGCCCTCTACATGAGCCAGGCCACGGCCCTGCTGGAGTTTGCCGCCCGCCAGGAAGCCATGGATTTCGAGCGCCTGCTCAAGGCCCTCGACCAGACCCTGCGGAATCTCATGCGGAGCCGGGACTTCCTGACCCTGTGCCTGCTGGAGTGGGACGCGAAGGGCCGGTTCCTCGTGGCCCGGGCGGGTCATCCGGCTCCCCTGCGGCTCGGCGCCAGCGTGCCTGGGCATCTTGCGGAGGTCAACGCCAAGGGCCGTGGGCTTGGGCTGAGGCCGGAGATGGCCGGTGTCTGGGAAATCCAGGAGGGGCACCTGGAGCCCGGGGATTGGCTGGTGATGTTCAGCGACGGACTCACGGAGGCGGCCAGTCCGGATGGCGAGCTGTTCGGTCCCGACCGCTTCAAGACGATTCTGAGGGAGCACTGGGAGCGGGGGTCCGTGCAGAGTGCCTGCGAGGCCATCTTCCAGGAGGTGGCCCAGCATGAGACCCAGGACCGGGACGATCGCACCCTCTTCATCCTGGGGCGGCAGAAGGGCTGATCGCGGCGACGCAATCGCGCGACAATGGAAGGACCTCGCCGAGGCTTCCCGGAACCCCCC
>CAYZND010000238.1:0-5844 GCA_964479495.1 uncultured Mesoterricola sp. | reverse complement strand
CGGTGGTGCGGCGGTGGGCCATGCCTTGGAGGCCGACCTGGTGGATCAGGCGCTCCACGCGCTGGCGGCAATCCATGGCGGGCAGGTGGTGAATCCCGAAGGCAATGTTGGAGGCCACGTCGAGGTGGGGGAAGAGGGCGGAGTCCTGGAAGACGAGGCCGACCCGTCGCCTGCGGGCGGGGAGCTGGATCCGGAGGGGGCCATCGAACCAGATCTCGTCGCCTACGGATATGCGTCCTTCCTCGGGGCGCTCTAGGCCGGCGAGGCAGCGCAGGATGGTGGTCTTGCCGCAGCCGGAGGGTCCGATGAGGACCGTGATGGAGAAGCCGGAGAGGTCGAGGCTGAACTCGGCATCCACGGCGATGCCGTGATCAAAGCGCTTCTGGAAGCGGGCCTTCAGCTCCATGGCCGCTCCTTGGCCCGCAGCAGGGAGGTGCACAGAAGCACCGCGAAGGAGAGCGCCAGTAGGAAGAGCGCGGTCTGGTTCGCCCCCGCCAGGTCCAGGGCCTGGACCTGGTCGAAGAGGGCGATGGCGGCCGTGCGGGTCGCGCCGGGCAGGTTGCCGCCCACCATCAGCACCACGCCGAACTCGCCGATGGCGTGGGCGAAGGTCATGATGATCCCGGCCACGAGGCCGCGCCAGGCGAGGGGCACGGCCACGCGGAAGTAGATGCCGACGGGGCCGGCGCCGAGGGTGGCGGCGGCTTCCAGGAGCTTCCGGTCCACGCCAGCCAGGGCGGAGACGAAGGGCTGAATGAAGAATGGCACGTTGAGGAAGACGGAGGCCACCACCAGCCCGGAGAAGGAGAACACCAGGGTGTGGCCCGTGACGGCCTCCCAGGCCCGGCCGATGGGGCTGCGGGGACCCATCGCCACGATCAGGTAGAAACCCAGCACCGTGGGCGGCAGGACCAGGGGCAGGGACACCAGGGCATCCAGGACCACCTTGCCCCGGAATCGGGCGAAGACCAGGGGCCAGGCCAGCAGCAGGCCCACGGGCAGGAGCAGGACAACCACCCACAGGGCCAGCTTCAGGCTGAGGAGGATCGCCTGCCAGTCCATGGCTCAGGGCTTCTCGAAGCCGTAGCGCTGCAGGAGCTTGAAGCCCTCGGCACCCACGAGGTAGTCGAGGTACTGCTTGGCCTCCACAGGGAGCTGGGTGCGCTTCAGCACCACGGCGCCTTGGATAATGGGGGCATAGAGGTCCTTGGGCACGAGCCACGTCCAGCCGGTCTCCTTCAGCGTGGCGTTGTCCATCAGGGACAGGGCGATGAACCCGGCCTCGGTGGCGCCTGTCACGAGGTACTGGGCGGCCTGATTGATGTTCTCGGCCTGCACGATCTTGGGCAGCACGGTCTCATGGAGGCCCGCCTTCTGGAGGGCGGTCTCGGCGGCCAGCCCGTAGGGGGCCAGCTTGGGGTTGGCGATGGCGATGCGCTTGATGGCGGGATCCGTCAGCGCCTTCAAGCCCAGCTTGGCCGGGTCGGCGCCGGAGTCCTTGCGGACCCAAAGCACGAGCAGTCCCTTGGCGTACGGCACCACGCCGTCCGCCATGGCGAGACCACCCTGGACCAGCTTCTCGGGGAAGGCGAGATCTGCGGACAGGAACACATCCACGGGCGCGCCCTGCTGGATCTGGGCGGTCAGGCTCCCGGAGGCGCCGTAGCTGATCTGGAGCCGGATGCCCGGATGGGCCTTCTCGTAGGCAGCCTTGGCCTCGTCGAGGGCGGGCCGCATGGACGCGGCGGCCACGATGGCCAGGGTCTTTGGAGCCGTCGGCTGAGCCGCCAGGGTGGCGGCCAGGGCGAACAGGGGTGCGAGCAGGCGGGTCCAGCGCATGGAGCCTCCAGGTGGCGGATCAGGGAGCGCTGCGGGACCGAGGCCCGGAATCGCTTCGATGTACTTTACGTAGTCCATCGGCCCCTGGTCAACCGTTTACATTGCAGCCTGTTAGCCAGAGTTTCCCAGCCTGTGAAAAAGCGGAAACCCTGGCTGAGCTCTTCGTCTCAGATCGCCAAGCCTTCCCGAAAAGAGGCGCCACACAATTACTTCCGCCTACCGTCGGGCGCGGAAAATTATTTCCGTGTCTGGAAAGGAAAAATCCCCTCAGGGGGCCAGCAGCTTCCGGAAGGCGTCCAGATCCGCCCGCACTGCGGCCTCCGCCTTCTTCTCCATGGCCAGGAAGCGCATCAGCACCTCCTCCCCCAGGACCGTGAGCCTGGCACCACCGCCGTGGGTCCCACCCTTGAAGCCCTCCACCAGCGGGCCCGTGAAGCTCTCGTTCAGCTCGTCCACGAGCTGCCGCGTCTTCTGGTAGCTCATGTCCATCCGGCGGCCCGCCGCCGCGATGGAGCCCGTGTCCCGGATGGCCGTCAGGAGCTCGGCCTTCCCGGGCCCCATGGCGTAGAGGTCGCCAGCGGCCGAACGGATGCGGATCCTTACGGGGCTTGGGTTTCGGAGCATGGAACCATCATACGCCCCAAATTCCCCTTGCCGATCGATGTATGCGCGTGGGAACATCGCCCTGTTCTGCAATCCCGCGGAAGCGCTGTTCCTGCAGCTTTTCCAGGGCGGGGACACCTCTACCTCAATGTCGCTGCATCCAATCCGGTGCGGTCGAATCTCCATGGGAGCCTCCATGTCCAATGCCCTCACCCAGGTCCCACTCCCCGGCAACGAGCCGGCCCTGACCTACGCCCCCGGCAGCCGTGAACGGGCCCTGCTCAAGGCCGAGCTGGAGCGCCAGTACGCCAGCGAGGTGGAGGTGCCGCTCATCATCGGCGGCAAGGAGGTCCGCACGGGCAGGACCCAGAAGCTGGTCTGCCCCCACGAGCACCAGCACGTGCTCGGCCACTTCCACGAGGCCGGCGAAGCCGAGGTCCGCATGGCCATCGATGCGGCCCTGAAGGCCAAGAAGGACTGGGAGAACATGCCCTGGGAAGCCCGGGCGGCCATCTTCCACAAGATCGCCAGCCTTGTCTCGGACCGCTACCGATACACCCTGAACGCGGCCACCATGCTCAACCAGTCCAAGAGCGCCTACCAGGCCGAGATCGACGCGGTCTGCGAGACGGCGGACTTCTTCCGCTACAACGTCGCCTTCGCGGAGCAGATCTACGCGAACCAGCCCGTCTCCCCGGCGAACACCTGGAACCGGGTACAGTACCGGGCCCTGGAGGGCTTCGTCTTTGCCGTGACGCCCTTCAACTTCACGGCCATCGGCGCCAACCTGCCCACGGCCCCGGCGATCATGGGCAACACGGTGCTCTGGAAGCCGGCCTCCACCTCCGTCCTCTCCAACTACCACCTGATGAAGATCTACCAGGAGGCGGGGCTGCCGGACGGCGTCATCAACTTCATCCCAGGCCGCGGCTCGCTCATGAGCAAGATCATCCTGGACCATCCGGCCTTCGCCGGCCTGCACTTCACGGGGTCCACGGGCGTCTTCAACAGCATGTGGAAGACGGTGGCCGACAACCTGAGCCGCTTCGTCATCTACCCGCGCCTCATCGGGGAGACCGGCGGGAAGGACTACATGCTCGTGCACGAATCGGCGGATCTGAAGGCCGCAGCCACGGCCATCGTGCGGGCCGCCTTCGAGTACCAGGGCCAGAAGTGCTCCGCCTGTTCCCGAGTCTACGCGCCTGAGTCGAAGTGGCACGAGCTGATGGACCTCGTCCTCGGCATGGTCGCCGAGATCCGCATGGGTGACGTGCGCGACTTCCGCAACTTCATGAACGCCGTCATCGACGAGCCGGCGTTCGACGCGACCATGAAGTACATCGAGGCCGCACGCCACTCGCCCGAGGCCCAGATCATCGCCGGCGGCCACGGCGACAAGTCCGTGGGCTACTTCATCGAGCCCACGGTCATCCTCACCACGGATCCCCACTTCCTCACCATGGAGGAGGAGATCTTCGCTCCGGTGCTGACCATCTACGTCTACCCCGACGAGCAGCTCGCAGAGACCCTGGACACCCTCGACCGGACCTCGCCCTACGCCCTCACCGGCGCGATCTTCGCCCGGGACCGCTACGTCATCAACCAGCTCACGGACGCCCTGGCCAACACGGCCGGGAACTTCTACATCAACGACAAGTGCTCCGGTGCCGTGGTGGGCCAGCAGCCCTTCGGCGGAGCCCGGGCCTCGGGCACCAACGACAAGGCGGGCAGCTTCCTGAACCTGATCCGCTGGACCTCCCCCCGCACCATCAAGGAGACCTTCGTGCCGCCCCAGGGCATCGCCTACCCCTACATGGAAGAGGCGTAGGCTGATCGCTCGCGCATGTGAAAAACCCGGAATGAAGAATTCTCTTCCATGGCCTCGTCATTTCCCAAGCGTTGGCCTCTGCCTGTGCGGCATGACAAGACCATGAACCGTGCTTGTAACAAATGAGAACGATGGGTGGATCCTGTAAACCCGATGTCGTTTCCAAAGCACTTCGCCTTCTCGACTTCCAAGCCAACCCTTCTGTTCACATTTGTTGCGATAGACCGTCCAGGAGCAGGTTTCCGCTTTTCAGCATGCCCCACGGTCACGGCATGCGGAACCTGCAAATGGCATCTTTCGTCATCGAGCCTTAGTCGTTTCTTTTCTTAGTGTTGGGAGACTCCCGGGGGACCGCCCGGGAGCCTTCCCGGGTGATGCTGTGCACATCCCGGGCACGGAGTGCCGACCTTCAATGCTTGAATGGGCTTAGCCAAGCGTCGGAGGTCGGCTGCTTCCTGCTGGACCTTCCGCACGCGTGGAGAGCGCTATATCCCGATCTACATAGAGACCCAACCCGCGGAGGCCCCCATGCTGAAGGTCAACGAGTACTTCGATGGCACGGTGAAGTCCATCGCCATCCAGGAGCCCGAAGGCCGGGCCACGGTGGGCGTGATGGAAAGGGGCGAGTACGAGTTCGGCACGGATTCCCTGGAGCTCATGACCGTGGTGGCCGGACACCTCACGGTGAAGCTGCCCGGCGCCTCGGACTGGAAGGAGTTCCCGGCCGGCGCCACCTTCCAGGTCCCCGCCCAGTCCCGGTTCCAGCTGAAGGTGCCCGTGGACACGGCGTACCTCTGCCGCTACCGCTGAGGCATTCTTCTTTTGCCCATCGCTATATCCGCAAGGTGATTCCGACCCCATGAGCACCCTTCCCCGCGACCTCGAACGCCTGCGCACCCTGCTGCGCGGGGGGACCTGCTGCTCAGTGGCGCTGGTGCAGATGGGGCTCGAGCACCGGGGCGAGGAGAACCCCCTGCTCCTCCAGGCCGTCAGCGGCCTCTGCGGCGGGGTGCAGGGGGGCCTGGCCTGCGGCGCCCTCACGGGAGCGGCCTGCATGCTGAACGTGCTGGATCCGGAGCGGGCCAACGCCGTGATGGTGCCCGAACTCACCGAGTGGTTCACGGACACCATGGGCCGCGCGTTCGGCGGACCGAACTGCGATGACATCGTGCACGGGGATCCGCTCCAGAAGCGGACACGCTGCCCGGGCCTGGTGGAAGAGACCTACCTGAAGGCCAGGGAGATCCTGCAGGCGCACGGCTACGACTTCGATTGACACCTTCCAACGTCCCCTCCCCGGAGGGGCTTTCGTCCACGCATCACCGGAGGCAGGGGCATGATACTCAGAAAGATGTGGCTCAACATCAACGGCGTGAACCGCATGTTCATGTGCGATCCCGAGAAGGACACACTGGCCAGCGTGCTGCGCCGCATGGGGCTCACCGGCACCAAGGTGGGCTGCGACAAGGGCGTGTGCGGCGCCTGCAGCGTGATCCTGGACGGCAAGCTGGTGCGCTCCTGCGTCCGGAAGATCAAGAACATTCCGGAGTACAGCAAGATCATCACCATCGAGG
>CAYZND010000237.1:0-5889 GCA_964479495.1 uncultured Mesoterricola sp. | reverse complement strand
GATGCGCAGTCGATGGACCTTCCTCCGTTCCATGGTTTCTCGCTTCCTTTGCTGGGTGGATATGAATGGCAAGGCAATAAGTGGGATCCAGTGTGAGGCGCAGGAAGTGATTATTGGAGTGATCTGTATGGCGATTCCCGTCTCTTGTGCCGAGCGGCTTCTTTCGTGCTTCGAATGACACATTTCTAACGGTGTTCGACCGTGGGAGGCGGATGCCCAGGGACGATCGGCCAGGCCGAGTGTCGTGATCGATGGCCAGACGATAGGGTTGCCTACCGCTAGACTTGACTTGGAGAACCCGCACGGATGGATCGCGAACTACTCAAGGGCAGCACCCCACTGCTGCTGCTCTCCCTCCTCTCGGAGGAGCCCATGTACGGGTATCAGATCATCGAGACGGTGCGCGAGCGGACCCAAGGACGATACACCTTGAAAGAGGGAGCCCTCTATCCGGCCTTGCACAAGCTGGAGGCTTCGGGGTACATCCGCTCCTACTGGCAGACCCAGCTGAGCGGGCGGGACCGTCGGTACTACGCCCTGCTGCCCGCAGGCGAGACCTTCCTGGGGGCTCGGAAGGAGGAGTGGTTCCGGTTCGTGGCCATGGTGCAGGGTTTCCTGGGGCCGATCCCCTGACCGGGGAACATCCCTTGAGTTTCAAGCCCATCGACGGTAGACTCGTCTCCTTGTCTGTGAACAAGCCGCGTGCCGATGGAGGCATCCGGTCGGTTCCTGGAGGCCCCCATGAAGGAAAAGATCCATCCCGTGCTGCACGAAGTGACCGTCCACTGCCAGTGCGGCAGCGAATTCCAGACCCGTTCCACCAAGAAGGAACTCCGCGTGGAAGTCTGCGGCGCCTGCCACCCGTTCTACACGGGCAAGCAGCGCGACATGGCCATCACCGGCCGGGTCGAGAAGTTCCAGAAGAAGTACGCCAAGAAGGTCGAGGCGCCCGCGGAGGCTCCTGCCGAAGCGTCCGTCGAAACCAAGTAGATGCACCGATCCCGAGGACGGGCCGATTCGTCGGCCCGTCCTTTTCTTATGTGCCCGTTGAAAGCTCTGTGGTGATCCCATGATCGACCAGCTCGAAGCCCTTGATGCCAAGTTTCAGGAGGTGGAAGCCCAGCTCCAGGAGCCGTCCATCGTCAGCGATCCCAAGAAGCTGCGGGAATTGACGAAGCTGCGGGCGGAGCTGGAGCCCGTGGTCAAGGCCTGGGCCCAGCAGCGCAGCCTGATGAAGCAGCTGGAGGAGGCCGAAGGCATTCTCGCCGACAAGTCCATGGACCTCGAGCTGAGGGAGATGGCCGAGCTGGAGATCCCGGATCTCAAGAAGTCCATCGAGACGGGCGAGGACGACCTCAAGCGTCTCCTCATTCCCAAGGATCCCAAGGACGCCCGCAACGTGATCCTGGAGGTTCGAGCGGGTACCGGCGGCGAGGAGGCGGCCCTCTTCGCCGCGGAGATCTTCCGCATGTATCTGCGGTTCGCGGAGCGGCGGGGCTTCAAGGTGAGCGTCCTGGACGAGAGCGAAGCCGGCATGGGTGGCCTCAAGGAAGTGGTCGCGGAGATCGAGGGTGACGGCGCCTACTCCGTCTTCCGCTTCGAGTCGGGTGTCCACCGCGTTCAGCGCGTGCCCAAGACCGAGGCCCAGGGCCGCATCCACACCTCCGCCTGCACCGTGGCCGTGATGCCCGAGGCGGACGAGGTGGACATCCAGATCAACGAGAAGGATCTTCGCATCGACACCTTCTGCTCCGGCGGCAAGGGCGGGCAGAGTGTCAACACCACCTACTCCGCGGTGCGTGTCACCCACCTGCCCACGAACACGGTGGTCAGCTGCCAGGACGAACGCAGCCAGATCAAGAACCTGGCCAAGGCCATGACGGTGCTCCGCAGCCGCATGCTCGAGAAGGCCCAGAGCGAGGCCGACGCCGCCGAGGCCGCCTTCCGCAAGTCCCAGGTGGGCAGCGGGGACCGCAGTGAGAAGATCCGCACCTACAACTTCCCCCAGAACCGCGTCACCGATCATCGCGTGAACGTCACCATCCACCAGCTGGACCGGTTCATGGAAGGCGAGATCGAGCCCATTCTCGAGTCCCTGCGATCGGCCTTCGAGGCGGAGCGGCTGAAGAACCTGGAGGGGTGAGCCCCCCGTGAGAGTCGGCCGCTGAGCCCTCGCCACCCCGTGGTCCGCGATTTGGCCACTCCTGGCCCGGACCACGCCAACGCGCTGTTCGGCAACTCCTTGCTTCCTTCGATTGCTGGAAGGGCCCCCGCAAGGAGGCTGCCTCGCCTTCGGAGCATTCTCAGGCGTTGACGTGATGATCGAAGATCGATATTGTCCTTCCCATATTTGGATGTGATTATCACGACAACGGCTTGATGGTCTTTTAAGGCCTGAAATATCACATTCCACGGCTTGGGATTGGGGGCATATTTGCATGGTCGGCGAATGATATGGCTGAGGCAAAGGTGAGGCGCCTCGGGCAGGATTTGGTTCAATCACAGCCGATCTTGGTGGTGGGGGAGCCAAGGCCGGGCAGGAACAATGTCCAGGGAATTGTCCGAGATGCCGGCTTCGAAGTGGTGGGCGCCGGAACGGGCGAGGAGGCCCTGGAGTTGTTCCAGCGGACCCAGCCCGGTGCGATCATCCTTGACATCACGCTGCCCGGAATCAACGGATTCGAGGTCTGTGCGCACCTGAGGGCCGAGACCGATGAGGTCCCGATTCTCATGCTCTCCCGGCGAGCGGAAGGGGAGCACAAGATGCGGGGGTTCGAGTTGGGAGCGGACGACTACCTGGTCCGGCCCTTTCACCCCGGTGAATTGATTGCGCGGATCAGGGCCATGCTTCGGCGCTGCTGGGCCCCGGAGCGGGGCATCCTGCGCTCGGGCGACATCCAGTTCGAGCCGATCACCCTTAAGTGCCACAAGGGGGGGGTGGAAATCGATCTGACGCCCAAGGAGGCTCTTCTGCTGAGCGCCTTCCTGCAAAGCCCTGGCAGGGTGCTGGACAGGGAGCAGCTGGCTCGAAGGCTCTGGGGGGAGGATCACTACGGGAGCGCCAAAGGGCTCGATATGCACATCCGGAGACTCCGGGAGAAGATCGAGGATGATCCTTCGCGACCCGCGCACCTGGTGACCGCTTGGGGAGCGGGCTACCTGTGGAAGTGAAGGCATCGGGTGGCCGATAAGGTTCAATGGTTTCGCTGGGGCAGGACTCCTTTGCGGGCCGGTCGTTCAAGGATCTGGTGTCGACTGGGGAAGGCTCGGAAAAATCCCAAGCGGTAACAATGTTTTTACCTTATCCAGGCTTGACCATGCCTATGGCCTGTCTATTCTATAGTTTCTTCATCAATAAGGGGTCCCGGCGCAACCGGACTTCCCCTGTTCCAACCGTGGCCTGAATTCTGGCATGCACCCGGGAATGCTCTGAATTCGGGGGAAGTGACGCTCCGACGCCTTGTGTGGGTGTCGGTCAACCAAGCATTGTCCGGACTCTTTCAAGCCGGACGCTAGCATTCAGGAGACACCATGAAGCTCATCAGCCTGGCCCTTGTTGCCGCTGGTTCCATCTCCCTCTTCGCCGGCGGCGGCAGCGCCACCGCCACGGCGCCTGCGCACGTGCAGATCATCTCTCCCATCACCCTCATCTCCAACGGGATCATGGAATTCGGCAAGGTCGTCGTCGACGACCTGTCCCAGCCCGTGGTCGTGAAGCTTGAACCCACCAACAACGATTCCTTCATCGCCAACAAGACCATCGTCAACGGCACGGTCCTGAGTTCCTCCCAGGCTCCCACCGTGCCCTTCTTCCACGCCCGCTACGACAAGACCGTGGGCTGGGGCGGCCTGACCATCACCACCGACCCCGTCGTGAACCTGGCTCCTGGCGTCAACCTCGTGCCCGAGCTTGGCCTCGGATTCGTGAAGAACGGCTGCGTGATCTTCCCGCCCCTGGATCCCTCCCAGGAAGCCTCCCACTTCCCCGTGGGCGGAACCCTGACCGCCGATCCCGACGTTCTCGGCGAGTACAACGGGCTGGTGTCCGTGACCGTGGCCTACAACTAGGCAACCAGGCCTGTATCGGGGAAGGAGGTTCAGCCTCCTCCCCCGACTCAGGTTGAAACGATGAATACGACACGCCTCCTTGCCTGCCTTCTCATGGCCATCGGTCAGGCGGCCCCCGCAGCCGGGACCTCCGGCACCGCAACGGCCCCTGCGAAGGTGAACCTGATCCGCCCCATCACGTTGAGACGAGCCCAGGACCTCTGGTTCGGCTGCCTGGTCATCGACCCCAACAGCGGGCAGCTTCAGATCGTCCAGACAGCTGCGGATGGGGGAGGCACGCGGAAACCGGATCCACCGGGCGTCTCCCAGCTCCTGACGAGCGCACGTCCTTGGCACAACGCCAGGTTCGAGGTTGGCGGGCAGTCCGAAGCAGGGTTCACGGTGACGATGCCGGGCTACCCCATCGTCATTCATGGGCCAGGTCTGCAGACGATGCTGGTCCGACTGAACTACTACTGTTCCGATACCATGATCGATCCCCAGGGGTCCTCCATCTGGGTGGGCGGGAAGCTGGACATTCCCGAGAACCCCCGACCGGGCCACTATTCAGGGGATTTCGAGGTGACGGTCGCCTACCAGTGACTCGGAGCGGTGACCCATGAAAGGATCTCGGTCGGGCCGTGCCTCTGGGGACGCGGAACGACTGGGTTCGCAAAAGATCTTTCCTCGTAAGGATGCCCGCGCATGCGATTCCATTTCATCCGTCCACTGGCCCTCTCTCTGGGAATGGCCCTGCTTCCGGTCTCGGCGCAACCCGCGGCTCCGCCAGTCCTGCCGGGACCGAGCGACCTGATGCTCATCCCCACGCGCGTGGTAATGGAAGGCCGCCAGCGTGCCACCGAGATCATCCTCAAGAACATCGGGAAGGCGACGACGACCTATCGCATCCAGCTGAAGGAAATGGCCATGACGCCCACGGGCCAGCTGAAGGACCGCGAGAAGGCGTCCGGCGAGACCACGGCCGCGGACCTGATCCGCTTCTCGCCGCGCCAGGTCGAGCTGGCTCCCGGAGAGACACAGACGGTGCGGATCCAGGTGCGCAAGCCGGAGCAGCTTGCCGATGGCGAGTACCGCTCGCACATGCTCTTCCAGGGAGTCCCGCCCGCCGAAGCCCCTCAGGCCCCCGAGGCGGAGGCGGAGAAACGGCTCTCCTTCTCCATTACGCCCATCTATGGGATCGCCATTCCCATCATCGTACGCCACGGCGAAGTAAAGACCGAGGTCCAGCTTGCGAACGTGCGCTATGAAGACCCGGCCAAGGAAACGGAACCGCCCTTCGTCCTCCTGAACCTGGAGCGGAGGGGGAACGGCAGCGTGCTGGGGGACTTCGAGGTGTCCGTCGAGTCGGGCAGCTCGGTCAAGAAAGGCCAGTCGCTCATGCTCATGCGTGGCGTGGCGGTGTACCACCCCAATCCGCTGCGCGAGGTGGTCATCCCCCTGCGGGTGGAGAAGGGTGTGAGCCTTAAAGGCGCGCGGTTGAAGGTGACCTACACACCCCAGGACACCAAGCTGGCTCCCTTGACGGCGATGCTTGATGTCCCTTGATCCGAAAGGAGCCATGCGCCGCCATGCGCTCCCGTGGTCCCTCTCCGCACTCCTCCTCGCCGGCGTGACCTCCTCCTTGGGAGCCCAGGAGCCCATCCGCTTGGACGAGGCGGAGGTCGTGTTCCTGCAGCCATGGCTGGGGCGCGCCTCCCTGGCGGACGCCATCAGCGCCTATGCGGCGCCCGGCGTGACGCTGGTGCCCTTCGGAGAGATCTGCCGGCTCCTGGCCTTCCCCATCGAGGTGGATGCGGACAAGGGGCGGGCGCGGGGCTGGTT
>CAYZND010000236.1:0-5905 GCA_964479495.1 uncultured Mesoterricola sp. | reverse complement strand
CTGGTGGAGGCGGGGGTGGACATCCTGACCCTGGGCCAGTACCTGCGCCCCACCCGTCACCAGCTGCCCGTGAAGCGCTATGTGCATCCCGATGAGTTCGCGGAGCTGGGGCGCAAGGCCAAGGCCCTCGGCTTCCGGACGGTCTATGCGGGCCCCCTGGTCCGCAGCAGCTTCAACGCCCACGAGGTGAGCCGTTACGAGGGCATCTCGATCGCCTAGCCTAGTCCTGGTACAGCCGGATGAGGGCGGCCAGGAGCGGCAGGCCCATGGCAAAGGGGCTCAATACGCGGGTGTCCACAGGGACGCCCACGAAGGGCGCACCGATCATCAGGGCGCCGTAACCGAGCAGGGGCAGCATGATGAAGGTCTTGGACCCCCGGCCGAAGGGGAGCATGGGGAAGGCTTGGTCGGCCTGTTCGAGGAAGCGGTAGGCCACGGAGACCGTGAAGGTGGTGGCGGCCCAGCCGGCGAAGTTGTGGAAGGGGATGCCGAAGTACTCGCCGCCCCGCTCCCAGACCCAGGCCTTCACGTCGTAGACCATGACGGGATCCATGACCAAGTCCCAGGCGGTCATGATGAGGGCCGTCAGCAGGGAGGTCAGCAGGATGAGGTCCCAACCCTGGAACTTGCCCGTGGGCTGACCCCGGATGATGAGGTTCGCCATCATGTAGCTGGGGTAGATGACCATGAAGTAGGCGAGCGGAATCACGATGGGCACCGTGCCCAGGAGCTTGGGGTTCAGCACGTCCGTGTAGTGGTAGTGGCCGAAGACCCAGCCGGTCAGTACGCCAACGTGCTCGAAGGTGAACGAGATGACCAGGGTCAGCAGGAAGAAGGCCAGGGCACGGCGCCAGCCCAGCATGTAAAACCCATGGATGAGCACGAGGGGGGAGAAGGTGTAGGTCATGAGCTCGAAGGGCATCTTCCGCAGGGAGATCTGGTAGCCCATGACCGTCAAGTGGGCCGCGAGCAGCAGCAGCAGCACCGTCAGGAAGACGAGCTCCACGACCCGGTTGTATTCGACGTCCTGCTCGAAGCGACGATCGTGCTGGGACTGCATCTCCATGGACACTCCTGGGGCGGGGCGGTGTGCGGGTTCGGGAGGATCGGTTACTCATGAATACCATCGTTCGGATCGATGTCGTACCTCAATGGGCCCTTCGCCGCTGTCACACTGATCCCGAACCCCCGCCGCTCCTTCCGGACGCGCCAGGAAAGGACTCCCACCGACCGTGACCGCCTTCACAGGAACCGATCGCTTCGAGGTCCGGCGCTGCCTGGGCTCGGGCTCCTTCGGGGTGGTGTACGAGGCCTTCGACCGGGTGGGCAGGACACGGGTGGCCTTGAAGCTGCCCCACGCGGGCAGTGCGCAAGGGTTGTACCTCTTCAAGCAGGAGTTCCGGTCCCTGGCGGATGTCACCCATCGCAACCTGGCCACCCTCTTCGAGCTGCACACGGACCGGGACCGGTGGTTCTTCACCATGGAGCTGGTGGATGGGGTCCATTTCCTGGACTACATCCGGAAAGCGCCTGGCGCGCCAGGGAATGACTCCACGGGGAGCCACCCCACGGGACCGAGGACAGGGAGGCCCGATCCCCCGCCCGGGGACCGGACCGGGAAAGGCCTGGCGAGTTGGCTGAAGGCCGACCTGCCTCCGGAGACCCCGGTCCTTCCTTCCCCGCCGGCCGATTACGGGCGGGTCCGATCGATCATTCGGCAGCTGTCGGAGGGCCTCATGGCCCTTCATGCCGCCGGCATGCTGCACCGGGATCTCAAGCCCTCCAACGTGCTGGTGACCCGCGCGGGACGGGTGGTGATCCTGGACTTCGGGCTTGTGACGGACCTGGAGGCGCCCGGCCAGGAGGCGCCCGGCCAGGAGGCGTCCCGTTCCGGGGATCCCCTGGAGGGACTGGCCGGAACCCCTGCCTACATGGCCCCCGAGCAGGTGGCAGGGCAGCTGGCCACCTCCGCCAGCGACTGGTACAGCGTCGGGGTGCTGCTCTACCAGGCCTTGACCGGCCGCCTTCCGTACGCGGGGTCCAGCCGGTCCATGCTCGCTCAGAAGCTCCAGCAGGACCCCCTGGAGCCTCGCCTCCTGGTCCCCGGCACTCCGCCGGACCTGGAGGAGCTCTGTCTGGGCCTTCTGTGCCGGGATCCGGAGAGCCGTCTCACAGGTCTGGATGTCCTCGAGCGCTTCGAGGTCGCCACGGGATCCCAGCGGGACCTGGAGTTCGAATCCCGGAACCGGGGGCTCTCCCTGGTGGGCCGCGACGGCGAGCTGGACATCCTGCTGGAGGGGTTCCGGCTCAGCCGGGGCGGCCGCACCGTGGCCACCCTGCTGCACGGGGAGTCGGGCACCGGGAAGAGCTACCTGGCCCGGGGTTTCCTGCGGGAGGTGGCGAAGCTGGACGACCGGGCGGTGGTGCTGCAGGGCCGATGCTACGAGCAGGAGTCCGTGCCCTTCAAGGCCCTCGACAGCCTGGTGGACGCCCTCAGCCAGCACTTGAAGCGGATCCCTGGGAAGGATGTGGACGCAGTGCTGCCTCGCCACACCCGCGCCCTGGCGCGACTCTTCCCGGTGCTGAACCAGGTGCCGTCCATCGTGGAGGCCGTCTCCGAAGCCGATGTGCCGGATGCCCAGGAGCTGCGCCGCCGGGCCTTCGGCGCCCTGCGGGAGCTGCTGCGGCGGATGGCTCTGCGCAGCCCTCTGGTGCTTCTCATCGACGATGTGCACTGGGGCGACCTGGACAGCGTGGCGCTCCTGGTGGACCTGCTGCATCCGCCCGATGCCCCCCAGGTGATGTTGGTGCTCTGCTACCGCAGCGAGGACGAGGGGAGCTCGCCGGTGCTGCGGGAACTCCTGCCCCGGCTCGTGGAGTCCGTCACCATCCTGCAGGATGTGGCGCTCCGCCCCCTGTCCGGGCCCGAGGCCCGGAACCTGGCCCGGGCACTGCTTGGAACCTTGACCCCTGACGTGCAGGAACTGGCGGACTGGATCGCCGAGGAATCCGGCGGCAGTCCCTTCTTCATCCAGGAGCTGGCTCAGCATGTCCGGCGGGCCAAGCCGGAGATGCAAGGCGGGGAGGGGTTGCGACCGGAAGGTCAGAATCCGGAGGCCCAGCGCTTGGCCGTCCAGCGCCTGGAGACCTATATCCGGGTTCGTGTAGAGGCGCTGCCCGAGGAGGCGAGGACCCTGCTCCGAACCCTCGCCGTCGCAGGGCATCCACTCGAATGGGAGGTGCTGCACCGGGCCGCCAAGGTGGATCCGGAGAGCATCGGCGTGCTCACGAGCCTCCGGTCCGGCCGCCTGATCCGGGTCCGGGGCGGCTTCCGGGAGAAGCGGCTGGAGACCTATCACGACCGCATCCGACTGGCCGTGGTGAGCTGCCTGGAGGCCTGGGAGCTGAGGTCGATCCACCGTGCCTTGGCCGAGGTGTTGGAGGAGAGTCCCTCTTCGGATCCGCAGGCCCTGGCCCGGCACTTCGAGGAGGCGGGCGAGTTCCCGAAGGCCTCCCTCTATGCCGTCCAGGCGGCGGGTCAGGCCGAGACCGCACTGGCCTTCGATCAGGCCGCGGCCCTCTACCGGAAGGCGATTTCCCTGCGGCCCTCCACGGATCCCAAGGCGCCCCAGCTCTGGAAGCAGCTGGGAGACGCCCTCGCCAACGCCGGGCGAAGCGGCGAGGCGGCGGAAGCCTACCTGCGCGCCACGGAGGATGCCCCGGAGGAGGAGAAGAACCGCCTGCAGCGGCGGGCAGCGGAGGAGTACCTCCGGAGCGGCCAGATCGATACGGGCATCCGGATCCTGGAGGAGGTGCTCGCCACGGTGGGGGCGCGGCTCCCAGCCAGCCGGACCGCCACGCTGGCGATCCTCCTCTGGAACCGCCTGAGGCTCAAGCTCCGGGGACTGCGCTTCCGCGAGCGACCCGCTTCCGAGATTCCGAGGGGGGTTCTGGAGCGCGTGGACATCCACTGGGCCGTGGTGATGGGCTTGGGACCGGTGGATGCCCTCCAGAGCGCAGACTTCCTGACCCGTCAGCTCCTCCTGGCCCTGGAGGCCGGCGAACCCTTCCGGCTGGTGCGCGCCTTGGCCAACGAGGTGATCTTCCAGGCGAGTGCCGGGAACCGGGCCCTGGAGCGCACCCACACCGTCCAGGTGCAGACCCTGGAACTGGCCCAGCGCATCGGCCACCCCAACCCTCTTTCCCGGGCCACCATCGCGAGCGGGTTCGCGGCCGCCATGCAGGGTCAGTGGCGCAAGTCCGCCGAGCTGCTGGAACGGGCCGAGGCCACCCTCAAGCAGCACTGCACGGGCATGGACTACGAGCTCCACATCGCCCAGCACCAGTCCCTGCTGAACCACTTCGTGATGGGTCACCTGGCCCTCCTCCGGGAGCGGCTGCCGGTGGTGCTGCAGGAGGCGCGGGAGAAGGGCGACCGGATGGCCACCACCAACCTGAGGGCGAGCCTGTCCTACATCCTGGCCCTGGCCCAGGACGATCCGGGCCGGGCCCTCCAGGACCTGAAGGGGGCCCTGGAGCTGTGGTCCACCGAGGGCTTCCAGATCCAGCACTACCATCATCTCGTCAGTGCCCTGAACACGGAGGTCTACGATGGACGCTTCCAGGCGGCCCACGAGCGGCTTGCGGAGGCCATGACCCCCCTGCGCCGCTCCCTGCTGCTGAACGTCCAGCTCATGCGGGTCACGATCCTGGAGCTCCAGGCCCGGGTGGCCCTGGGGTTGGTTCCTTCCTCGGCCGCGACCCGGCGGAGGCTGCTGAAGGAGGCGGGGGGCGCCATCCGGGCGCTCCGGGCCGAGCGGACGCCTTACGGGGTCGCCCTGGCCCTGAAGCTGGAGGCCATGAGGGCCTCCCTGCTGGGGGACGGGACCGAATCCGCAAGGCTCCTGCAGAAGGCTGAGCTGGCCTTCGATGCGTGCGACATGACCCTCCACACCATGGCCCTGCGCTTCCTCCGGACCCGGGGGACCCAGCCGATGGCCGAGGCCTGGCTGCGGGCCCAGGGGATCCAGAACCCGGTCCGGTTCGCGGCGATGCACGTCCCCGTGCCGCTGGTGCTGTCCCTATCGGACTGAGGGGATTCCCTCACTCCATCCCGAACACGCCCGCAGGGATCCTCCGGCTGCGGCGCGTCTCCATCAGATCCTCCAGCATGACGGCGGCGGCCGCCGCGTCCAGCTTGGCCTTCCGGTCCTTGGGCTTCACGCCCCGCTGGGCCAGGAGCCGCTCGGCCTCCATGGACGTGAGGTGCTCGTCCCAGAAGAGCAGGGGCAGGCCCGTGCGATCCCGCAGCGACTCTCCGAAGGCCCGGGCCAGGGGCGCCGTGGCGCTCTCCTGGCCGTCCTTGTGCCGGGGCAGGCCCACCAGCAGGGCCTGGGCGCCCTCCTCCTTCGCCAGCCGGGCGATCCGGGCCAGGGTGGGCTCTCCCTGGCTAGGCCAGACCTCGAAGGGGGTCGCCAGGATCTCCATCTCGTCGCTGAAGGCGAGGCCGATGTTCTTCGTCCCGTGATCGATGGCCAGCCAGCGCAAGGGTTCCTCCCGACAGGGCTATCATGACGGTACTTCGGCGGAGGAACGATGACCGGCCATCCAGGATGGGCCTTCGAGACCCGGATGGGCTGGATCGAGATCCACTGGACCGACCGGGGCCTCAGGACCCTGAGCCTCTTCGGCGAACCGCGGGCGGTTCCCCCCAAGGACCCTCCCGCGTGGGTGCAGGAGGTGGTGGTGCGGCTCACGCGCCACCTGGCGGGGGAAGCCCAGGATCTGAGTTCGATCCCCGTGGACCTGGAAGGGCTCCCGCCCTTCCGGCGGAAGGTGCTGGAGGCGCTGCTGGCCACGCGGGCAGGGGAGACCTTCACCTACGGCCAGCTGGCCTGCATGGCAG
>CAYZND010000235.1:0-5908 GCA_964479495.1 uncultured Mesoterricola sp. | reverse complement strand
GTGGTGGAGCTCGCGGGGCTGGATCAGGTGATCCTCGTCTGCACACGCTACGAAGGCTTGGACCAGCGCGCGGTGGAGGCCTGCATCGACGAGGAGTTCAGCATCGGGGAGGCCGTTCTGTCCGGTGGCGAGCTGCCCGCGCTCTTCCTCATTGATGCGGTCTGCCGCTGGCTGCCGGGGGTGCTGGGCAACCAGGATTCCGTCGAGCAGGACAGCTTCGCCACGGGCCTGCTGGACTGTCCCCACTACACTCGGCCGGAAGTCTTCGAGGATCGCCCCGTGCCCGAGGTGCTTCGTGGGGGCAACCACGAGGCCATCCGCCTCTGGCGGCTCCGGGAGGCCATGGCCCGAACCCAGCGCCTGCGGCCCGATCTGTGGGATCACTACCGACGGAATCGCCTGGCCACGCTCTCCCGTCCCGAGCAGTGGTGCGCCTGGCAGGTGGAGCACCCGGAGGAGTGGGATCGCCCAAAACCCAAGGGTTGGCGCGGCTTCCCGTCGGCCTGACCCCTGCCCTCCGCATTTCAGGCTTGGTGGTCGGGACGTTCTCCGGTAGACTGGTGGGCCCCCGATTCCGGGGCTACGTGTGCCATGTCCCTCCCCTTGTGGATGCCCGGACCGCTGGCCCCACAGGAGCCTACATGAACATCATCGACCGTCTCGAATCCACGCTGCTCCGCAAGGACCTGCCCAAGATCGCTTCCGGCGACACTGTCAAGGTGCACGTCAAGGTCAAGGAAGGCGAGAAGGAGCGCATCCAGGTCTTCCAGGGCGTCGTCATCGGCATCCGCGGCGGCGGCATGCGGACCTCCTTCACCGTGCGCAAGATCAGCGCCGGTGTCGGCGTCGAGCGCATCTTCCCCCTGAACAGCCCCTCCATCGACAAGATGGAAGTGGTCCGCAGTGGCAAGGTCCGCCGCGCCAAGCTCTACTTCCTGCGCGAGAAGCTCGGTAAGGCCGGCCGCCTCAAGGAGCGCCGCCGCGTGGAACTCCCCGCCGAGTAGATGCAAGCCCCTTTCTGAAAAGCGCCCCACGGGGCGCTTTTCTGTTTCCAGGAAACCCCCTATCCTGGACCTCATGAAGCGCGCGCTCCAGACCACCACCACTACCCCCAGCATCGGCGGGTAGTCGGGTCGCGCACGCACATCCTCACGCATCCCAACCCCGCCGGCCCTGGCGGGGTTGGCGCGTACGCCTCCTCCGCGGCCGGCCCATCGCCTCGGAGGCATCCATGATCCCCGACCACGACCACCGCAGCCTGGGCTCGCGCCTGGACCTGTTCCACTTCCAGGAGGAGGCCCCTGGTGCGGCCTTCTGGCACCCTCGGGGCCTGACGCTCTTCCGCCTGCTGGAGGCCAGCGTGCGGGGGCGCATGCGCCGCGACGGCTACCAGGAAGTCCGCACGCCCCAGCTCCTCTCCGAAGCCATCTGGCGCCGCAGCGGCCACTGGGACAACTTCCGCGAGAACCTCTTCGTGGTCCCGGAGGACCCTCGCGCCCTGGCGGTGAAGCCCGTGAGCTGCCCAGGTCACATCGAGCTGGTGCGGCGCATGGCTCCCAGCCATCGTGCCCTGCCCCTGCGCATCGGCGAGTTCGGTCTCTGCCACCGCAAGGAGCCGAGCGGCGCCCTGCACGGACTCTTCCGCCTCTTCCAGTTCACGCAGGACGACGGCCACATCTTCTGCGCCGAGGAGCATGTCGAGGACGAGGTGGCGCGCTTCGCCCAGGGGCTGTTCGCCTTCTACCGCGCCTTCGGCTTCGATCGCATCGACATCGGACTCTCCCTGCGGCCGGAGCTCCGGGCGGGCAGCGACGCGGTCTGGGACCGGGCCGAGCGCGTGCTGGAGTCGGCCATCCGGAAGACGGGTCTCGGCTACACGCTCCAGCCTGGCGAAGGCGCCTTCTACGGCCCTAAGCTGGAGTTCACGCTGCAGGATGCCCGCGGACGCGCCTGGACGTGCGGCACGATCCAGCTGGACTTCGTCCTGCCCGAGCGCTTCGATCTCTCTTACATTGGAGCGGAAGGCGGCCCCATCCGCATGGTGATGCTTCACCGGGCCTTGGTGGGCAGCCTCGAACGCTTCCTGGGCTTCCTGCTGGAGCACCTCGGGGGCATCCTGCCGCCTTGGCTGTCACCGGAGCAGGTGGTGGTCTCGCCCGTGGCGGAAAGCCACCGGGAGGCTGCCCGGGAGCTGCTGGACCACCTGGAGCGGGCGGGCCTTCGCGTCCGGCTCGATGCGCGCCACGAGCCCCTCTCGCGCAAGGTGTTCGATGCACAGGCGCTCGGCATTCCCTGGTTCATCGCCTTCGGTCGGCGGGAAGCGGCAGGAGGCCTCCTCTCGATCCGGGAGCGGGACGGTCGCAGCCACGACCTTCCGCGCGATGAAGCGCTCGCCTGGATGTCCGCGCAGTCGCGCATGCCTGCCTGAACGATCGCGGTCTCCTTCCGGACGGGCTCAGGCGGCCGGTCCGGAAGGGTACCGCAGGGTGAAGACGAGGGTGGCCACCAGGCAGCCGGCGGCGCCCGCCACCAGCGCCCAGGTGACGCCGAAGTGCTGGGCGGCATACCCGCCCCAGAGGGCGGCCAGGGGCATGGCCCCGATGAACACCATCCCGTAGAGGACCATGACCCGGCCCCGCAAACGGTCCGGGATGGCGAGCTGCACGAGGGTGGAGTTGCCCGTGTTCATGGACACGAGGAAGAAGCCTGCGAACGTCATGCAGGCCATGGAGAGCCAGAGGACCCGGGAGAAGGCGAAGGCCGTCAGCGCAAGGGGAAACAGGAAGCCCGAGCGGATGATGACGCGCTCCAGGCCCGTGGTGCCCTTCCGCTTGGCGAGGGTCAGCGCTCCCAGGGTGGCGCCGATGCCACCCGCGCACATGATCCAGCCCAGGGCCCCGGGGCCCGCCTTCAGGACCGAGTCGGCAAAGACGGGCATCAGGACGGTGTAGGGCATCCCCAGGAGCACGACGAACCCCAGGAAGACCACCAGCAGCCGGAGGGATCGATCTTTCAAAATATGGTCCAGGGCCTCTTTCAGGTTCGCCCGGGATCGGCCCCCATGGGGCTCTTCGTTTCCGCTGCGCATGAGCAGCAGGGCCGCCAGAGCCGCCAGGTAGCTCAGCGCGTTGATCAGGAAGCACCAGCCTTCGCCCCACACCTTGAGCACCAGGCCCGCGAGGGCCGGCCCCAGGATGCGGCTCCCATGGAAGGTGGCGCTGTGGAGGGCGATGGCACCCGGCAGGTCCTCCTGGGGCACCGTGCGGGTCACGAGCACCTGCCGGCCGGTCATATCAAAGGCGCTCAGGGCCCCCAGGACCATTGAGAGCGCGAGCACCTGCCAGACCTTCGTGCCGGGGTGCCAGGCCAGCAAGGCCATGGCCACGGCCTGGAGAAGGGCGAGCACCTGGACCACGATCACCAGGTTCTTCACCCGGAACCGGTCCGAGAGCATGCCTCCCAGCGGCGAGAACAGGAACGCCATGCCCAGCCCAGAGAACGAGACGATGCCCAGCCACTTGGGCTGGCCCGTGAGCCGATAGACCAGCCACCCCACGGCCAGGTTCTGCATCCAGGTGCCCACCATGGACACCGTCTGTCCGGCGAAGTAGAGCCGGAAGTCCCGGTGCCGCAGGGTCTGGAACGTCGACATGGGGCGCCTTCCCGTCAAGGATCTCCTTCATCCTCTCACCCTTCGGGACCCGTTCGACGGATCGACGCCCTCCTGTGGCTCAAGTCTCATCCTGCATCAGCCGATCCAGGAACCAAGGCTCGGATCGCCTGCCCGTGGGAACGCCATGAACGACCTCGCCAATCGCAGACGATTCGCCCGCGTGAACGTCGGCACAGACCACACCGTCCGGTTCCAGCTGCAGGGCCGCGAGCTGGTGGGCCTGACCATGACCAACCTCAGCGCCGGCGGCTGCTGCGTGAAGGTGCACCCCACCCAGGCGGAACCACTGGACAAAGGTGTCGCGGTGGAAGGCCTCTTCCTCGTGCACCCGCGGATTCCCAGTGTCCCACTCCAGGCCACGGTCTGCTGGCTCATGGGAAAGCAGCCGGGGAAGGTGGACGGCTTTACGCTCGTGGGCTTCGAGTTCACGAACATCAGCTCCCAGTACCAGGAGACCCTCGACGCCTATGTGACCGAGCTGCTGAAGTGATCCACTCACCGCCGTCGGACTGAAGGCCTCCTACCACCGGCAGGTCACGGCCACCTGGGACACGACGGCGGTCTTCGATTCCTTGGGCACGCCGGCCGTGGTAGGCGAGAAGCCGCTCTCCTTCGGACCGTCGTACTTGGAGCCCACGGTGCGCCACTCGAGACCCACGATGCGGTTGAACTGGTAGCCCACCCCCAATGCCACCCAGGGGCTCACGCGGCTCCGGTCCGTGTCGTCCTCGTCCCACCCGTGGTGCCCCGAGGTATCCCGTGTCGAGTAGGTCTGCGTCCAGCGGAGAAGCCCCACACCGCCCAGGCCGTAGAACCCCTGATCGTTCCGGCCGCTGAAGGCATAGAGCACATCGGCGCCGATCCCTACGGAGCCGAGATCGATCCGCTCGCGGATGCTCGTGCCGGTGCGGCGGCGCTCAGCCAGGGGGTAGACATCGATGTCCACGCGGGGTCGGATGATGACGCGATCGCTGGTCTCGAAGGAGACCTGGAAGCTGCCACCGAGACCGGGCTTGCCGTCGATGTCGGAGTGCAGCTCCGACATGGGGGCGTTGATCTGGGCGGAAAAGCCATAGTGGACAGGAACGCCAGCGCTCAGGGCAAGGGTTGAGGCCGCCGACGCTGCGATCAGGGCCTGTCGGGAAATTCGAGCGAGCTGCATCTTTCCTCCTCTGTTTGCGACAAGCGCCACCAGGAGCGGCCTCGTCGTGACCAATCTACCGGCTTCCACCACCCGGTCGGCCGGCGATCCCGCCGGATGCTGTGGGACCTCGGTGAACGGTCGTGGAGGACCTGCGAAAGGGGGATCCCCGCCCGCCAGCCACGGGAGATCAGCACCTTTGCAGGGTTGAATCTCACAAGAAGGTGGTCCGGTGGGAAGATGGGGCATGTCCCGCGACTTCCAGACCTTCCTGAGACAGCTCGAGACCGCCGGGGAATTAAAGCGCATCCCGGTGGAGGTGGATCCTCACCTGGAGGCCGGGGCCATCGCGGACCGGGTCTCCAAGCAGCCCAAGGGCGGCCCGGCCCTGCTGTTCGAGCACATGAAGGGCGCCCGCATGCCCGTGGCCATGAACGTCTATGGCAGCGCGCGGCGAATGGCCATGGCCCTGGGTGTGGACCAGGATCCCTGCGGTCTTGACGCCATCGCGGACCGCATCGAACACCTGCTCCAGGAAGCCATGCCCAAGCCCGGATCGGGCTTCTTCGAGAAGCTGGCGAAGCTTCCCATGCTGGCGGAGGTCTCCAAGTGGATGCCCCGCACCGTGCGCAAGGGCCTCTGCCAGGAGGTTGTACTGAAGGGCACGGAGGTCCGGCTGTCCGAGCTGCCGGTGCTCACCACCTGGCCCGAGGATGGCGGCCCTTTCCTCACCATGGGCATGAGCCACGTGCGCCACAAGGACGGGCGCCGCAACATGGGGCTCTACCGGCTCCAGGTGTTCGACGATCGGACCCTCGGGTTCCACACCCAGCTCCACCACGATGGGACCCGCGCCCGGACCGGCTACGAGCCCGGGGAGCGGATGCCCGTGGCCGTCTCCTTCGGGGGCGACCCCGCCCTGCTCTACGCCGCCACGGCGCCGCTTCCCCCCTTCATCTCGGAGATCCTCTTCACCGGCTTCCTGTGCGGCGAAGGGGTGGACATGGTGAAGTGCGTAACCCACGACCTGGAGGTGCCCGCCAGCTCCTGTCTCTTATACACATCTCCGAGCCCACGAGACCGTACTAGATCTC
>CAYZND010000234.1:0-5926 GCA_964479495.1 uncultured Mesoterricola sp. | reverse complement strand
GGGTTTCCGCTTGGGGGACTGGCCGCTCATACGTCGATGATCACCTTGACCACGCCGTCCCGGTACTCGGCGTTCAGGGCGAAGGCCTCGGCCACGCGGTGCAAGGGGAAGCGATGGCTCACCAAGGGGGCCAGCTCCACGGCCCAGGGATTCCGGTTGGTGAGGCGGTGGACCACCCGCAGACAGCCCCCCTCGAGGCGCAGCTCCAGCTGCTTCTGGATTCCGGTGGAGGGCTCGGTGGCCTGGGTCAGCCGGATGGCGTGGTCGTCGCAGTCGGCTTCGACGCTGGCGTTGTCGGGGGCATAGGTGCGGGGCTTCTCCTCGGGGGCGTGCCAGAGCCGGTGCCCCCCGTAAGGTCGCCAGATGGCACCACCCGAGAGTCCCTGTTGGCTTGCCACTTCATGCAGCAGGTTCCGGCCCCCTACCGCTCCGAAGCGCAGGATCCGGGGGCCGATGTCGGTGGACACGACCGCTTCGAGGTGGCCATCGGTGAGCTTCAGACAGCGCCAAGCCCCGAGGGATAGCTTCTCGATGGACACCTTTTCGAGGGGCATGTCGCCTCCTACCGCTGGGGGGCCTGTTCCGGGGTGGCATAGCCCTGGGGATGGCTCTGTTTCCACGCCCAGGCACTCCGGATGATGG
The DNA here is from genome assembly GCA_964479495.1 of uncultured Mesoterricola sp. Classification (GTDB taxonomy): domain Bacteria; phylum Acidobacteriota; class Holophagae; order Holophagales; family Holophagaceae; genus UBA1801. The sequence continues at coordinate 5,284 of CAYZND010000234.1, read as the reverse complement.
CCTCCAGCTCGGGGAGGGCCGGCTTCCAGCCCAGCTCCCGCTGGATCTTGTCGCTGGAAGCCACCAGCACGGCCGGGTCGCCCGCACGGCGGGGCGATTCCTCCACGGGGATGGGATGGCCCGTGACGCGCCGCGCCGCCTCGATCACCTCGCGGACACTGTAGCCCTTGCCGTTGCCGAGGTTGTAGACGCGACGCTCCCCATCGCCCAGGGCCTTGAGGGCCAGGAGGTGGGCGCTGGCCAGATCCAGCACATGAATGTAGTCGCGGACGCAGGTCCCATCGGGGGTTGGGTAGTCCGTGCCGAAGACCTTGATGGCGGCGCGCCGGCCCTGGGCCACCTCCAGCACGAGGGGAATGAGGTGGGTCTCGGGGGTGTGGTCTTCCCCCAGCTCTGCGCTGCACCCCGCGGCGTTGAAGTAGCGCAGGGACGTGCAGCCCAGGCCCCGCAGGCGGTGCATCCACTCCAGGGCGCCCTCCACCAGGAGCTTGGCATAGCCGTACGCGTTGGTGGGATCCTTCGGGTGCTCCTCGTCGATGGGCGTGTACTGGGGATCCCCATAGGTGGCGGCGGTGCTGGAGAAGATGAACTTCTTCACGCCATGGGAAGTCATGCGGTCCAGGAGGGTGAGGGTCCGGCCCGTGTTGTTCACCAGGAAGCGACCTGGATCCACCATGCTCTCGCCGGCCTCGATGTAGGCGGCGAAGTGCATGACGGCGTCGAAGGGCTCCTGGGTGAAGATTTTGTCCAGCGCGTCGGCATCGCCGAAGTTCCCGAGGACCAGCTCTGCCTCCGGGTGAACCGCTTCGCGGTGACCCTTCTCGAGGGTGTCCAGCACCGTAACCCGGTGTCCTTCCTTGACGAGGAGGTCCACCACATGGCTACCGATGTATCCAGCCCCGCCGGTCACCAGGATGCGCATGCCTACCTCCCTGCCTTGTAGTGGATCTCACTCATGTCGCGGAGCCGTTCCGCGGCAGCCTCGGGCGTGATGTCCCGTCCCGGGGTGCCCAGCATCTCATAGCCCACCATGAACTTCTTCACCGTGGCACTGCGCAGGAGCGGGGGATAGAAGTGCGCATGCAGGGTCCATTCCGGGTGGGGATCCCCATCGAAGGGAGCCTGATGGAATCCCATGGAGTAAGGGAAGGACGTCTCGAAGAGGTTGTCGTAGCGGGTCGTCAGGCGCTTGAGGAGGTCCGCCAGGGAAGCCCGGTCCGCGTCGTCCAGGTCCAGGAGGGTCCGCAGGGGGCGCCGCGGCAGCACGAGCGTCTCGAAGGGCCACAGGGCCCAGTAAGGGACCAGGGCCACCCAGCCGTCGTTCACGACCACCAGCCGCTCCTTGCGCTGCAACTCCTCGCGCAGGTAGTCCTCCAGCAGGCAGCGGCCGAAGCGGCGCAGGTAGTCCCGCTGGCGCTCCAACTCCTTGGCCGGCTCGTTGGGAATGTGTTCGGAGGCCCAGATCTGGCCGTGGGGGTGGGGCATGGAGCAGCCCATGATCTCGCCCTTGTTCTCGAACACCTGCACGTAGCGGAGGTCCGGCCGCTCACCCAGGGCGCGCGACTCTTCGGTCCAGGTGCGGATCACGGCTTCCAGCTCGGGCAGGCTCAGCTCGGGCAGGCTCAGGTCATGGCGGGGCGAGAAGCAGACCACCCGGCAGAGGCCACCCTCCGGCTCCAGGTGGAAGAGGGGATCCGACATGGAGCTCGACGTCTCCTGGCGCTCCGGCAGGAGGGCGGCAAAGTCGTTGTCGAAGGCGAAGGTGCCCTCGTAGGCGGGATTGAGGTGGCCTCCGGCCCGGGTATTGCCCGGGCAGAGGTAGCACGTGGGTTCGTAGCTCGGGCGCAGGGCCTGGGGGATGGCTTCGGTCTTCCCCTGCCAAGGGCGCTGGGTGCGGTGCGGGCTCACGAGCACGTATTCGCCGGTGAGGGGGTTCAGACGGCGATGGGGAAGGGGATACATGGCAAGACTCCTAGGCGACGCGCTCGGTCCCGCCCCGCAGGCGGCACACGTGGATCACTGGCTCCTTGCCCAGGCGCTGGCGATACACCTGGCCCATCTGCGCCTCGAAGGAGGGCAGGGCGTCGGCTTCCACCAGGTTGATGGTGCAGCCGCCGAAACCGGCGCCCATCATCCTTGAGCCGAAGACGCCGGGCAGATCCTGGGCCGCTTCGGCCAGGATGTCCAGCTCCGGGCAGCTCACCTCGTAGCCATGGGCCAGTCCTTCGTGCGTGGCGTTCATGGCGGCACCGAAGGCCGCAAGGTCGCCGCGGTCCAGATCCATGCAGGCTTCGATCACCCGCTGGTTCTCGGCCACGACGTAGGCGCAGCGCCGATGGACTTCCGGCGGGAATTCCGTCCGATGGGACTCGACCAGGGCAGGAGAGGCATCGCGCAGGCTCTGGAGCTCTGGATGGTGCCGCCGGAGGAGCTCCAGGCCTTCCACGCACTGCGCCCGCCGGAGGTTGTATTCGCTTCCGGTCAGCGAGCGGCTCACCTGGCTGTCGCAGAGCACGATGCGGAGATCGTCCCGGTCGAAGGGGACGTACACGTAGGACAGGTCGCGGCAATCCAGCCGAATCAGCATCCGCTCCCGGCCCAGGAGGGACGCAAAGGGGTCCATGATCCCGCAGTTCACGCCCACGAAGCGGTTCTCCGCGCGCTGGGAGAGGCGGGCGAGGGAGACGCGGTCCAGGCCCAAGGCCAGCAGCTCGTTCAGCGTGAAGGCGAAGCCGCCTTCCAGCGCCGCGCTGCTGGAGAGCCCGCAGCCGATGGGCACATCGCCCCCGAAGGCGCAGTCCACGCCGCGGAGGTCCATGCGCAGGGCCGTGAGCTCGCTCAGGATGCCCAGCAAGTAGTCCGGCCAATGGAGGTCCGAAGACCGGAGATCGTCGAGGGAACCTTCGAAGGCCTCATCCTTGTCGAGGGCATAGAAGCGGAGCCTGCGGTCCTCCCGGAGTCCCACGGCCAGGTGAATGGAGCGGTCCACGGCCGCCGGCAGCACGAAGCCCAGGTTGTGGTCGGTGTGCTCACCGATGAGGTTCACGCGGCCGGGGGAACGGACCACGGCCATCTCGCGGCCGTAGCGCTCCCGGAACGCATGCGTGACGCGTTCAGAACAGGGTCCAGACAAGAGGCACTCCGAGGGTTATTTCTTGGTGAGGTACTTCCGGATGTCGATGGCCACGGCGGCGATGATGATGGCGCCCTTGACCACCAGCTGCAGGTACGGGGACATGCCGATGAAGGTCAGGCCATAGTTGAGCACCGAGAAGATGAGGACGCCCACGAGGATGCCCGGAACGGTGCCGATGCCGCCGGAGGTGGAGACGCCGCCCACCACCGCCGCGGCGATGGCGTCGAGCTCGTACATGTTGCCGTAGTTGTTGGTGGCGCCTCCCGTGCGGGCGGCCTCCAGGCAGCCCGCCAGACCATACAGCACGCCGGCGAAGGCGTAGACACCCACCAGGTTCCAGGCCACGTTGACACCCGAGACCTTGGCTGCCTCCGCGTTGCCGCCAATGGCATAGATGTTCTTCCCGAACCGGGTCTTGTTGTGAAGCACCCAGACGAAGGCGGCGATGAGCAGTGCGATGATCACGATGTAGGGGATGGAGTAGGTCCCGTCGCTCCCCAGGTAGCCCGACCCCAGCTTGATGAAGCGGTCGTCCAGGCCGCCGATGGGCTGGGCGCCGTAGGGCGGGCGGTCGAAGTACATCGAGTTGAGGCCGTACACCGCGAGCCAGGTGCCCAGGGTGGCAATGAAGGGCGGGATCCGGAGGAACGCCACCACGAGGCCGTTGAGCAGGCCGAGGATGCCGCACACCACCATGGCGATGAGGATGGGCACCCAAAGGGGCAGCTGGGGCAGGTCCGGATACATGCGGCGCGCGTAGTCGAGCTGCTGCAGCATGGAGGCCGACACCACCGCCGCCAGGCCCACCTGCCGGCCCGCCGAGAGGTCCGTGCCGCCGGAGATCAGGATGCCGCCCACGCCCAGCGCAATGATGATGCGCGTGGAGGACATGGAAAGGATGTTCCGGAAGTTCTCGATGGACAGGAACGTCGGCTCCTTGAAGGAGATCATGACGATCAGCAGCGCGAACACGATGTAGATGGCGTACTTCAGGGCGAGATCGCCCAACCTGCGGGAGTGGTCGCCTTTCGCAAGGTTCAGCATGGACATGCGTTTCCTCTTTCCTACATGAACTGGGTCGCGAGCGTCATGATCCGCTCCTGGGTGGCTTCCTTGCCTTCGAGGACGCCCGTCATCCGGCCTTCGCACATCACGAGGATCCGGTCCGACAGGCCGAGCAGCTCCGGCATCTCGGAGGAGATCATGAGGATGCTCTTACCCCGCTGGGCCAGGTCCGCGATGATGGTGTAGATCTCGTATTTGGCGCCCACGTCGATGCCCCGGGTGGGCTCGTCCAGGATCAGGATGTCGGGCTCCGTGAGCAGCCACCGCGCGAAGAGGACCTTCTGCTGGTTGCCGCCGGAGAGGTCCCGGATGCGGGTCCGCTCTCCGGGGGTCTTGACGCGCAGCAGGTCGATGCTGCGCTTGGCGTCTGCGGAGCCGCGCTTCTCGTTCAGGAGCCCGAAGCGGATGTACTTTCGGATGTTCGCGATGAGCATGTTGTCCTTCACGGACAGCATGGGGATGATGCCGGTGGCGCGGCGTTCCTCGGTGAGCAGGGCGATCTTCAGGCGCTTGGCGCGGATGGGGTTGCCGATGCGCTCGTGCTTCCCGCCGATGTGGATGGTGCCGCTCTGCACGGGACGCAGGCCGAAGATGGATTCCACCAGCTCCGTGCGCTTGGCGCCCACCAGGCCGCCGATGCCGAGGATCTCGCCCTTGCGCAGGTCGAAGCTCACGTCCTGGAAGGAGTTCCGTTCGGCGGAGGTGAAGTTCTCCACCCGCATGACCACGTCGCCCGGGACATTGGAGCGGGGTGGGAAGCGGTGGGTGAGGTCGCGGCCCACCATGAGCTTGATGATGGCGTCCGTGGTCAGGTCGCGGGCATGGTAGGTGCCGACGCTGCGACCGTCCCGCATGATCGAGACTTCGTCCGAGATGGCGAGGATCTCCTCCATCTTGTGGGAGATGTAGATGATCGCCACGCCTTCGCTCCGGAGCTTCCGGATGATCTCGAAGAGGTGGCTGACCTCGTGCTCCGTGAGGGACGACGTGGGCTCGTCCATGATGATGACCTTGGCGTTATAGGACACCGCCTTGGCGATCTCGATGGACTGGACCTTGGACACCGAGAGGTCCCGAACCCAC
>CAYZND010000233.1:0-5933 GCA_964479495.1 uncultured Mesoterricola sp. | reverse complement strand
GCCAGACGCAGCAGGGCCGGGGGGATGGGTTTCTCGCACCAGAGGCCTTCCGCGTAGCCCGCCTGGATCAGGGATCCCCAGTGCATGGCCCGGCCCTCGATGCCGCGCCGGAAGCTGGGATGGGCGATGTGGGTCGGAGGTTGGGCGGGGTCGTGGGTGAACTGGCTGCCGAAGGCATCGAAGGCCTCCATGCGTGCGGCCCAGACGCTGGAGACGTCCACCACGAGATCCGGAGGCGTCGGGGGGTTCACGCCGCCGACCCAGGCGACCGCTTCCGGCCGCCAACGCTCGCCGGGACAGGGGTAGTTCTTGAGGCCCGCGTAGTAGGCTGCATCCCGCCCCAGGCGGAAGACCCGTCGGTGGTCAGGGTGGTGATCCTCGGGGTGGGGCAGGACCACGACGGTCGGCCGCCGATCCCGGAGGACTTCGATGAGCCGGTCACGCTCGCCATTCCCTTCGCCGAACCTCGCATCCGGCAGATCCAGGATGATCCGCTCCACGCCCAGGATTCGCGCCGCTTCCATGGCCTCGGCATGGCGGGTCTCGGGAGTTCCTCGCGTACCGAGGTCCCCCCGGGTCAGGTCCAGGATCCCGGCCTTCAAGCCCTGCCGCGAGGCCAGGGCCAAGAGGCCCCCCACGTGGACCTCCGCGTCATCCGGATGGGCTCCGATCACGAGAAGATCCAAGGCGGGCTTCACGATTCCTCCACAAACACGATGTCCCCAGGGTGCGCCAAGGCCTCCAGCATGCGATCCAGCAGGGGTTCATCCCTGAGCCAGAGAATGCCCGGGAGCACCCGTTCCTGGGGCTTGCCCAGGGGAAACAGTCGCTGGCGCAGACGCTCCGGCTCCATGCCCAGGGCTTGGCCAGCCCGATCCCGATGCAGTCGCCGGTCGAGCTTCTGGAGCTTGCGGCGGGTCCACGACAGGGTCTGGACATAGGCCTGGGAGAGGTCCGTCCCCCACTCGACCGGGGGACGAAGGGCGTCCATGGTGCGGCTGGGCACGACGGAGCCCGGTTCCGAGAACACCTCCCAGTAGCCATTCCGGATGGCGCCCAGCTGGGCCGGGCTGAGCTGCAGGCCTCCCGGGACGAGGTAGACGCTGGGTCGGGGCAGGATCGTGGGCGGCGCCAGCTCGACCACGTCCCACAGGGGCTCCGTCAGCCGCCAGTAGCTGCGCTCCGCCGGACCCAGCACCACATGGGTCGCGGGCAGCATGAGGGACTGCATCAGGGGCCGAAGGGCGGCTCCCGGGCTCAGCCAGTGACCCGCGGGGCAGGCTTCGGCCGTTTCGAGACGCTTCCGGAGTCCCGTCCGGGGGTTCAGGCTGAACCAGGCCGCCTGCTGGCGAGGATCCAGGATCAGGTTTTCGCCCTCGGCTTCCAGCCGGTCGGCCTGAGCCAGCAGGAGGCTCTCGAGCGGGAGCGCACGCCAGCGCTCCAGGTGGGACTGGATGGGCTCCCGATGCTCGGCCTGGGTGGGCGAGAAAGAGAAGAGCCCGCGCTTCCACAGGGGACTCCCCAGCGCGAGGGCATGACCCCGGAGCGTCGGTTCCAGGGGCTCTGGCAGCTCGCCCCAAAGGATCTCCCCCTCCCACTGCTGGGTGTCGCCCCAGGGCAGCCACCCCGTGGCCGTCCCATCCGGAGCCTCGAAGCGGAACCGGTGCCTCAGGAGGCGTTCCCCGTCCAGCCCAAGGGTCGTGGACACCTCCAGGCGGTCGTGATCCTCGTCCGCGAGCCAGTAGACGGCATCTCCCTCCAGGTGGCGCGCAGCGGCGAGGGCCGTCAGCGCTTTCACCACGGATAGGGCCGGTGTCCAACCCGCACCAATCTGCTGGCCTGTGACGATCAGTGGGCGTTGCGTCCCCATGGTCGAAAGCCTATCAGGCTGGACAAAGGACCGGAACGCGAAGGAGATGGACCCGTTTCGTGTCTTGTCATCCCGCAAGGATCCGGCATCCTTGGAATACCGGCTATGAATAAAACCAGCGAGGGTGAAGTGGACGAGCAAGTACAAGCTCGCATCATCGGCATGGCCCTGCTTCGAGGGCTCCTCGGCCCCGAGGCGCTGAGGGACGCCGCTGCCTCCGACTGCCCAGAGCTGCTGGAGGCACTCCAGCGGGAAGGTCATCTCGATGCGACCGATATCGAGGTGCTTATGTCCATCCCCGCGGATCAGCGCGACCTGCCACCGCGCGCAGGATTCCATGAGCCCCTTCCCATGGCCAAGCCTCCCGAGGGCGCATGGGACGCATCAGGGTGCGGAGAGGGGAGGCGGATCCGGTCGTGCTTTCAGATGGAAGCCTGGAAGGACTATCAGGACCTCACCTTCGTGTCCGAAGGAGCCTTGGGGCGGATCTTCCGGGCCTTCGATCCGAGGCTCAAGCGATTCGTGGCGCTGAAGTTCCTGCGCAGGGACGAGCCTGAGCTCATCGAGCGGTTCGTCCTCGAAGCCCAGCACCAGGCCACCGTGGAACACCCGAACATCTGCCGGGTCTACGAGGTGGGGAGCTGGAAGGGGCAGGCCTTCCTCGCCATGCAGTTCATCGAAGGCGAGACCCTGGATCTGGCCGCTTCCCGCCTGGACCTGATGCAGAAGGTGGAGATCCTGGAGACCATCGCCGAGGCCATCCATGCCGCCCACCGGAAGGACCTCATCCATCGGGACATCAAGCCCGCCAACATCATGCTGGACAAGCCGAAGGAAGGTCCGCCGAAGGCCTACATTCTCGACTTCGGCCTTGCGCGAAGTCTGGAGGCTCCCGGTTTGACGATGCAAGGCATGGTGCTGGGCACGGCGAACTACATGGCGCCCGAGCAGGCCTTGGGCCAGTTGGACCAGATCGGGCGCCGCACGGATGTGTACGGTCTGGGAGCGACCCTCTATCGCCTGCTGACGGGTCGGATGGTGTTCCAGGGCTCGACCGCCGAGGAAGTCCTGCGCAAGACCGTGGAGGAGGAACCGGAACGCCCCGGGGTCTGGAGCCCCGGTCTGCCCGGGGACCTGGAGGCGATCACCCTGCGCTGCCTGGAGAAGGACCCGAAGCGGCGGTACGACTCCGCCCGCGCGCTGGCGGAGGACTTGCGCCGCTTCCGCGAAGGCGAGCCCATCTCCGCCCGTCCCTCGACCTTCCGCTACCGCTTGACGACCTTCGCAAGGCGGCACCGCGCCCTGGTTTCCGTTTCGGCCGTGGCCCTGATCCTGGTGGCCGCATCGATTACCTGGGGCCTTGCATCGCGTCTCAGGGCGCATCGCACGGCCGTCTTCGCGGCAAGCTATGGCAGCGAAGCCGAACGACTGGCCACCATGCTTCGCATGGCGCACCTGCTCCCGCGTCACGACCTCCGACCGGACAAGCGTGCCGTCCGATTGCGATTGAAGCAGCTGCGGGAGAGCCTCCGGACAGAGGGGAGCCTCGCTGCGGGCCCCGGCGCCTTCGCGCTCGGACAGGGGCACCTCGCCCTGCGGGAGTTCAAGGAGGCCGAAAAGGAACTGGCGCGGGCCTGGTCCCTTGGGTACCAGGATCCCAAGGTGGCCCTCGCCCTGGGGCAGGCTCTGGGCGAGCGCTACCGCGAAGCCCGGAGCGAACTCCTGCAGATCGGCGACCTGGATCAGCGCGGGATTCGCGACCGGGAGCTGCAGAAGCTTTTCCGCGATCCAGCCCTCACCCGGCTCCGCCTGGCCGCTTCCGCCTATCCAGAGCGGAAGGCCTATCTCGAGGGGCTCCTGGCGTATTACGAGGATGCCTTTCCTGCCGCCATCCTCAAGGCTCGGGAGGCCTTCGGGAGGGAACCGCAGCTCTATGAAGCCAAGCTGCTGGAAGGACGGGCCATGATCGCCCAGGGGCTCGCCCTCCAGGACGCCGATCCGGAAGCCTTCCGGCAGCACCTGGAGCAGGCGCGCGTACCGCTGCAGACGGCCCTGGAGATGGGGCGAAGCGATCCTGCCCTGCTCGCGGCGGAGGGCCTCCGGCGATGCGAACTGGCGCGATACGCCTTCTTCTTCGAATCACATCCCGAGGCGGACCACGCAGCCATCCAGTCCTGGCTGGACGAAGTTCTGAAGGTGGATCCCGACGGCGCGGAGATCTATCTGGCCAAAGCAAGGCTGGCGGAGTCGTACGCCTACACCCTGGGCGAGCAGGGCAAGAACCCGTTCCCGGTGCTGGAGCAGGCCATCGGCTGGTGCCGAACCGCCTCTCGGATCACCCAGGGGAGCCTGTCCATCTCCGCCTCCCTCGGGGAGCTCTACCGATGGAAGGCCCTGCATGAGCGCACCCGCGGTCTGGACGCCGCGCCTTCCGTGGAGAGCATGTTCACCTGCTGGCAGGAAGCCATCACCCAGAGACCCGGCGATCCTTGGCTCCACCAGCGCCTCGCCGAAGGTTGGTCGATGAAGGGGGAGATGGCTTTCGAAGCGGGATTGGATCCCCAGCCCTTCCTGAACCAGGGGCTCTGGCATGTTCGGGAGTCCTTGCGTCTTGCGGGCAGCAGTACCACGGCCCTGAGCGGGGCCAACCTGCAGTGCGGTCTGGCCGATTGGAAACGTGACCATGGGCAGGACCCGGAGCCGCACTTTCAGCAGGCGCTGGCATACTACGACCTGGCCCTGGCCAAGGCGCCCGAGGATGGCGACATCCACGCCGGGGTGGCCGACATCGCGGTGCGGTATGCCAGCCATCTGCGACAGGTGGGTAGGCCATGCCTGGGAGTGCTGGAGCGCGGACTGAAAGCCGCGGAATGCGCTGTCTCACTCTCGCCCACCTATTTCCGACAGCTCAACCAGGGGGACAGCCTGAGGCTGGCGGCCCAGGTGCGCATGGATTCTGGCTTGGATCCCGAATCGCTCCTGCGCCAGGGGTGGATCGCCCTCCATGCGTGCGAGCGGCTGAATGCGGACGGGGACTACACCCTCTACTGGTATCAGGGGCTTCTCGCCTTCGTCGAAGGTCAGTCGGCCGCTCGGGGGGGGCGGTCGCCGGATGATGCCTGGAACCGATCCGAACGCTGCCTGCAGCGCGCCGCTCGGATGAATCCGAAGGCGCTGGAGCCGCTGGTGGCCTTGGCTCGCCTCGCCTGGATCCGCAGCCGATGGCGCTCCATCCCCCAACACGCTTTCGAGGATGGGATCAGACTGGGGCTGGAAGCCACCTTCAAGGGATTCAGCCTCAAGTCCCGCCAGCCGGAGCTCCAGGCCTTGCGGGGCTGCCTGTTCGAGCTCCAGGCTCACGCCGCGACCGAGCCGCAGGATCGGGAACGTCTCCTCGGCCTGGCCCGGCGGGATCTGGAAACGGCCTTGTCCGAAAACCGTTTCCTGCTCCGCGAATTCGGTCCCGAGCTGAAGCACATCAAGGCTGTGCGGCGAGTCTTTCCTGGCACGAACCCATAAAGCGCCGCCGAAAAGGTGGCAACCGTCTAGAATCCCTGCAGCCCTCGGAGGTCTCATGCTGATCATTCATGTCCAGGTCCATGTGCATTCGGAGCAGGTCGAGGCCTTCAAGGCCGCGACGATCCTCAACGCCCAGGCGAGCCTGAAGGAACCGGGAGTTGCGCGTTTTGATGTCGTCCAACGCCAGGACGATCCCACCCGGTTCGTGCTCGTGGAGGTCTACCGCACCCCGGATGATCCAGCCCGTCACAAGGAGACGGCCCACTACGCCGCCTGGGCGGAGGCGGTGGCTCCCATGATGGCGGAACCCCGGGTGAGCCAGAAGTTCGGAAACGTCTTTCCCGACGGCACAGGCTGGTAATGCGCTTCGAATTCGCCACAGCCCAGCGCGTCATTTTCGGTGGAGGCTCGCTCGGCGAGCTGGGCCAGTTGGCCAGGCCCCTGGGGAAGCGCCCGCTGGTGGTGACCGGTCGCCATCGGGAACGCTTTTCAGGACTGAAGGACGCTCTGGATTTCGTTCCCGCTTGGCACTCGATCCCAGGCG
>CAYZND010000232.1:0-5934 GCA_964479495.1 uncultured Mesoterricola sp. | reverse complement strand
GTGTATAAGAGACAGACCTGGATCCCGGAACCTTCGAACGCGCCAAGGACCAGCTGGAAGCCTGGATGGCCTTGGCTGAAGGAGCCTCCTTCTCGGAGGCGGGCGGGAGCCTGCTTCCGGAAAAGAACGCCCAGGTCGCGCAGAGTGAGCAGGTGGCCCAATGCCTGGAACTCCTGCTGCTCCTGTTGGCGGATGTCACCCGGCTCCGGGAGGGGAGTTTTTTAAGGCTGACGCCTTGGCGGGCACGAATCGAGGGGCTCTCCCGATCCCAGCTGCCCGTCCGGCCAGCACAGGATCTGGCGTTCGAGGCCCTACGCCACCTCACGAGGAACCCCTTCGCGGAGTCCCTGCTGAAGGAGCTTGGACTGGCGCTGAAGACGCGCTAGGTCGCGACCACCACGCGGCCCTTGCCCTCCTCCTTGGCCCGGAAGAGGGCCCGATCCGCCCGTTCCAGGAGGTGCTCTGCGCCATCGGCGTGGGCCGGGTAGGCGGAGATGCCGATGCTGACGGAAATGGGAACCCGTTCCCCATTGATGATGACCTGGGTGCTCTGCAGCGTCTGGATGAGGCGTTCTCCCAGCTTGGCGGCACCGGAGGCCGAGGTGCCGGGGATGACGATGCAGAACTCGTCCCCGCCATAGCGGTAGATCCGGTCCTGGGCGCGGATGATGTGCTGTGCCTCGATGGCGACCGTCGTGAGGACCTTGCTGCCGGTGGGATGCCCGAACTGGCTGTTGAGGGCCTTGAGGTTGTCCACGTCCAGGAAGAGCAGGGAGACGGATTCGCCGCGTGCTGCGGCCTCACGGACCGCCTTGGGCAGTTCCACCTCCAGGCAGCGGCGGTTGTGGGCCACCGTCAGGTCGTCCTTGAAGGACAGGGCGAGGCTCTTCTCCAGGTTCCAGGCGTTGATGAGCAAGTCTTCCACCTCTTTGATCCAGCCCAGGAAATGGGCCGGGTCACCTTTGGGCTCCCGCAGGCGGATGATGCCCACCTGTTCGTCGGGACAGATGAGCCAGGCATCACCCGTGCGCACCAGGGAGGCGGCTTCGGGCAAGGTGACCGGGGCTTCCGGATAGCCCTCGCCGCAACGCTGGAAGAAGACGTTGTCCTGGCGGATCCAGATGGCCCCCTGTTTGGCATCGGAGATCTGGATGGCGCGAATCAGGATGAGCCGGATCAGTTCGTCCAGGGTGGCCAGGTGCAGCATCTGCCGAAGCCAGCCCTCGCTGCCCAGGTCGCGCTCCCTAAGATGACCGAGGACCTCTTTCACGGTTTCGAGCGAATTCGTATTCCGCAGCACCCAGCCGGGTCGCCGGGAGAGGATGTCGCTGGCTTCCTCCGGGGTCGCGTCCTCGACCCACCAGAGCACTTCCATGCCCACAGGGGGCAACAGCTTGGGATCGGGTCTGGGTGCGACCAGGATCAGGGTGCCCTCTCCGGGGCCCTCCTCCACCCGGTAACCCCACTGGACGAGGGCCTTCCGCAGCACGGAGGACGTCTCCGATGGCTGGACCTCGCACCAGAAGATTTCGGGCATCGATGCTCCTCAGTTCAAGGCGGCTTCCAGCCGGGTGGAGAGGCGCTCCAGATGGGAGCCCAGTGACTCGAGGGCGGCCTGGACTTCCTTTCCGCCGCGTTCAGCCCGGACCCATCGCTTCAGGAGATTCAAGGCCTGGGGATCGCGCACGCCCAGGGGTTTGGTGGTCTGGATCAGTCGATGGGAGGCACGGTTCCGATCCGGGGCATCCGTCCCCAGATCCTGAAGCTGGCGGCAGAGCTTCAGGGAATCCCGGGCCGTGGTGAGGTCCAGGCGGATGAGGGGCACGCGTGCATTGATGCGAAGCAGGAAGACATCCAGGAAACGCAGCAGTTCTCCGACCAGCTCGGAGGCATCCCGCAGGGCCTCCAGGATCTCCGTGGGAGCGTCCAGGGTGCGAATGAAGGACTGGGTGAGCCGCTCGAATTCTTGCCGGTCCTGGCTGCGGATGAGGAGGAACTCGGGGCTGCGCCGGAAGGCCACCACCTGGTTCTGGGCCTGCCCCAGGGTCAGGGCGAGGCGGGGCCAATCCTGGAGTTCCAGGTGGAGCTGGATCTGTTGCTGGACCGGGTCCAGGTAGTCCCAGAGGCGATGGAGGCGCTGGCGCAGCCGGTCGCCTTCCTCCGTCAGGGAGGGGGAATCCGGGAACAGCCGCTGCCTGAGTTCCGGGGAGAAGAGGCCCGCCAGGTCGGCCATGAGCTGGCGCTGGTGGTTGAGCAGAAGGGCCTTGAGGTTGTCCAGCGTGTTGGCCAGCTGATCCACGTCGTTGTTGGCCAGGGTCTGCTGGAGCAGGCCCCGGATGGTGGCCTGGTCCTGGAGGAGGGAGAGCACGGCTTGCCGCAGGAAGGCGCCAAGCAGCAGGGCTTCCTCACTCCCCTTCGGCAGGTGCTCGGTGACCCGAGGGTGGTAGACCCGCTCCGCCAGGCGCCCGAGTTCCGTCTCCAGCACGTAGAACGTCGGGACCATGGCGTAGCGCTCCTGGATGGAGGCGTTCACCGCCGGCTCCATGCGCTCGACGAGGCTCAGGAGGGCCAGGTGACTGGCCAGGGCTCGGGCGACGATCCGGAAGGCCGGGGGATGTTCCTGGCGGAGCTGCTTCAGGAGGCCCCTGACTTCTTCGGGAAGACCTTTCTCGAGGAGACGCTCCTCGACGCGAGGGAGGGACCACCCCAAGTGGTTCCAGAGCCACTGGAGGCTTCCCCGCACCTGTTCGACGGCCGGCCAGTGGACACCGCGGTCGAGGGGGCGGAAGAGGGTCATGCGCAGGCTGGCGATGACATGCTGGACCAGCAGCAGGGGCTCCGCCCGGACCCGCGTGTCCTCCGGGAGGGCGCTCTCAAGGAGGGCTTCGAGCTTCCGGATCGATTCCAGGGGCCGACCGGTGTCCGTCTGGAGAGCCCGGTTCAACACCTTCATCTGGTGGTTGAGGCGCGTGGTGAGAGCCGAGCCCTCTTCCCCATGCTCCCCAAGCACCTGGAAGAGGGTCCTGAAGTGGTCCTTGCCTTCCGAAAGGAAGGCCATCCAGTGCTCGTGGAGTTGAGGTTCCTCCTCCGATCCCAGCGAGGTGGCCATGGTTCGGAGCGAGGCGATCAGATCCAGCAGGTGGATGATCCAGTCGGGCTCCTGGTGCTGACTCAACAGGTCGTGATGGGCCGCCTTCGCCATCTGCTGGAGGTTGGAAAGGCTGTGCAACAGGACCATGCCCATGGCGGGACGCACTTCCCCCAGCCGCTTATCCGAGAACTGGTTGAGGAAGGAAAGAAACAGGCCGAAATTCCGGCTCAGCTTGGCCAGCAGGGCGGATTCCAGAGGCTGGGAGGAAGGCGCCGGAGCCGTATCCAGCATGGGGGACAGGTCGCCAGCCCCGATCTTGAGGATTTCCTCAAGCAGTTCGAGGTCCTGGCGGGAGAGTCCCTTCTCCCGGATGAGTTCCCGGGCTTGAGCCAGACGAGGATTGGCCTGCTTGGGGGTGGGCATGTTCCAAAGGATAACCTCGTCCCGGGAACTGGCTAGTGCAGGGCGGATGAATATCCCAGTCCTCCTTGCCCTCACACGAAGGGACCGATGGGAACTGGATCCCTCCGATGCCCGGGTCGGACCGTCAGGTCCGGTAACCCACCCATGGGAGTCCTCGGATTCCATCGAAATCAAATCCAGGTTTTTTCGGGCTAGCGGAATTGATGTGAGGTAAGTTCTGGGGTGGTAGACTTTTCTCCCCCCCTCGGAGGCAAACATTGGCTAGCAAGCTTGGTGAAATGCTTGTCAAAGCCCAGCTGATCACGGACAGCCAGCTGGAGGAGGCCATCAAGGTCCAGCGGCGCGAAGGTGGGAAACTGGGCAGCATCGTTGTCCGGCAGGGCTTCTGTTCCGACCAGGACATCGTCAGCTTCCTGGGCATGCAGTATGGCGTTCCCGCCGCGGATCTGGATCAGTGGCCCGCCATCGAGGCCGGTGTGATCGCCCTGGTGCCTGCGGAGCTGGCCAACAAGCACAAGGTGCTTCCCCTCCAGCGGTCCGGCAATGTGCTCACCCTGGCGATGTCCGACCCCACCGACATCTTTGCCATGGATGATGTCCGCTTCCATACGGGCTATAACATCGATCCGGTCGTCTCCTCAGAAATGGGGCTGATACGGGCCATTGAACGCTACTACGGCGGATCCAGCGGACTGAAGCTCAGGGACGACCAGGGGCGACGAGCCCCACAAGCCGGACGTCCAGCCGCTGCTGGGGCCGAAGCTGCTGCGCCCTCGTTCAATCGAGCAGCCTTCGATGAAGCCGCCGACGAAGCTCTGGACCTCAAAGGCCTCGAAGAGGAGCTGGAGGGGGCGGATACCCAGTACGAGACCCTCAGCGACGAAGAGGAGAACATCAACGCGATGGCGCTGCAAAGGGGGAGCGAAGAAGCCCCCGTGGTTCGCCTCGTGAACATGGTTCTGATCGATGCCATCCGGAAAGGGGCTTCGGACATCCACATTGAGCCCTACGAGAAGAGCTATCGCATCCGGTTCCGCATCGATGGCCTGCTCCAGGAAGTGATGCGGCCCAACATCAAGCTCAAGGATCCCGTGACCTCACGGGTCAAGATCCTGGCCAAGCTCAATATTGCCGAGAAGAGGCTTCCGCAGGACGGGCGCATCAAGCTTCGCGTGAACCTGGGTGGGCAGGCCAAGGTCATCGACTACCGGGTCAGCGTCCTTCCCACCCTCTTCGGGGAGAAGATCGTCCTGCGGCTGCTCGACTCCGACAAGCTGATGCTTGATCTGACCAAGCTGGGCTTCGAGCCGGAGAGCCTCCAGCAGTGGGACCGGCAGATCAGCAAGCCCTACGGCATGATCCTGGTGACCGGGCCCACGGGGTCCGGCAAGACCAATACGCTCTATTCCTCCATCGCCAAGCTCAACCAGGTGGACGTGAACATCATGACCGCCGAGGATCCCGTGGAGTTCAACTTCGCGGGGATCAACCAGGTCCAGATGAAGGAACAGATCGGCCTCAACTTCGCGGCCGCCCTGCGCTCCTTCCTGCGTCAGGACCCCAACATCATCCTTGTGGGCGAGATCCGGGACTTCGAGACCGCGGAAATCGCCATCAAGGCTTCCCTCACGGGCCACTTGGTGCTTTCGACCTTGCACACCAACGACGCCCCCAGCACCATCAGCCGCCTCATGAACATGGGCGTGGAACCCTTCCTGGTCGCCACCTCCGTGAACATCATCTGTGCCCAGCGCCTGATCCGGCGCATCTGCGCGAGCTGCAAGGCCCCCGACCCGCATCAGCCCCCAGCGGATTCCCTCTTAAAGGTGGGTTTCACCGAGGAGGAAGTGAAGAAGGGCGTCACCATCATGAAGGGGATGGGGTGCGAGGTCTGTGGCAAGAAGGGCTACAAGGGGCGAGTGGGGCTGTACGAGGTCCTGGAGATGTCCGAAACCCTCAAGGACATGATCCTGACGGGTGCCAGTGCCATCGAGTTGCGCGAACAGGCCGTCAAGGAAGGCATGATTACACTCCGGCGGTCAGGTTGCCGAAAGGTCTTAGACGGCGTTACCACCATTGAGGAAATTATTCGCGAGACGGTGCTCTAGTTCGAGGAGAACCACCATGGCCGAACAATCTGCAAACTATGCCGTCCCTCTCCAGCAATTACTGAAGACGATGGTCGAGTACGGTGGAACCGACCTTCACATCACCACCGATTCCGCCCCCCAGGTCCGCATCGACGGCCGGATGGTTCCCCTCAAGCTGCCTCCCCTGGATGCCTCCCAGACCCGTTGGCTCTGCTACAGCGTCATGACGGATCAGCAGAAGCACCGGCTCGAGGAGGACTGGGAGGTGGACTTCTCCTTCGGCCTTCAGGGGGTATCCCGGTTCCGTGCCAACGTTTTCAACCAGAGAGG
>CAYZND010000231.1:0-5940 GCA_964479495.1 uncultured Mesoterricola sp. | reverse complement strand
TCCGAGAGGTCCTGGTGGACCAGCAGCGGGCCATCGGGCAGCGGGGCGGCTGGGTGGTGGATGGCCGGGACATCGGCACCGTCGTCTTCCCGAACGCCTGTTGCAAGATCTTCCTCACCGCCAGTACCGAGGCACGGGCCCGGCGCCGCTATCTGGAACAGCAGGCCAAGGGCATCGGCGCCACCATGACCCTCGAAGAAGTCATGGTGGACATTGACCGGCGCGACCACGCGGATTCGACGCGCGCCGCCTCCCCGCTCCGCAAGGCGGGTGACGCCGTCGAGCTGGACTCGAGCGGGCTGTCCCTCGAGCAGGTGGTGGACTGGATCGTCCGTCATCACCAGGTCCACGGCTGACTTCATGCTCGAGGATGCCCTCCAGTGGTTGCGGGACGTGAGGGACGAACCCCTCGCGTCCGTCACCACGGGGAAGCTGATCGCAGCCCTGGCGGCCATCGGTCTGGTGTTCCTGGTGGAGGCCACCAGCGACGAGGGCTGGGTACCCCTCCTGGACAGCCTCAACCTGGTCTTCCATGAGGCGGGGCACCCTCTGTTCGGAATCCTGGGCGAGACCATCGGGTTCCTGGGGGGCACGCTCATGCAGCTGCTGGTGCCCCTTCTGGTGCTGACCGCCTGCTGGTACAAGCGACAGGCGGTCGCCATCGGCCTGTCCGGTGTCTGGTTCTTCCAGAACTTCCTCAACATCGCCCGCTATATGGCCGATGCCCGTGCCCAGCTGCTGCCCCTGGTGGGTGGGGGCGAACACGACTGGGCCACCCTGTTCGGTCAGTGGGGACTGCTCCCCCGGGACACCTCCATCGCCGGGACCATGTCCTTCCTGGGCTGGGCGGGCATGATCGGGTGCACCACCTGGATTCTCTGGAGCTGGTTCCAGCGGGATCATGCGGATGCCCCGGGCTTGGATTGAAGCGACTTATCCCCACCATGCCGGATGTCGATAGCCTGGGTGTCCGAACCGTGTCCCCGAGGTGACCATGGCGGCTCCCATCCGTTGGCCAGACCTCAAACGCATGCTGCAGGGACCGGGACCTTCGATCCGCCACGTGCGGGCCTACTTGCTGGCCCTGTTCGGACTGGTGACGGCTTGCATCCTGCTGACGGCCCTGACGACGTACGTTTCCATCCGGGACCACCTCCAGGAAGAGACCCACAAGGAGATCCTCCGTTCCCAGGAACTGAACCGGCTCGAGAACCAGCTGGTCCAGCCCATCCTGCTCTCCCGCTGGATGAGCCGCGATGCCTTCCTCCAGGAATGGCTGCGGAGCGGCGAGAAGAACCCGCGGCAGGTCCTGGACTACCTGAAGTCGCTCTCGGAGACCTGGAAGGTCTCGGCATTCGTCGCGTCCAACCTGAGCCGGACGTACTACTTCTCGGACGGGACCTCCAAGGCCCTCACCCAGGAGACCCCTGATGTGAGCTGGTTCTTCCACCTGCTGGACCAGCGCATCGAATCTCTGGCGGACGTCGGCTTTAACAATGGGGACTCCACCCAGCCATTCCTTTACATCGACATCCGCATGCCCGACATCGAGGGCAGGACCTCCGCCTATGTGGGTGCCGCGGTGGAGCTGCACCGCTTCCTCGAGCTGCTGGCAGCCTACCGGAAGGCCCATGGGGTTGAGCTCCACTTCGTCAACCAGGACGGCATGGTGATTCTGTCGAGCCGGACGGAGGTCGTGAACACCCCCGCCAAGGACCACGACTGGTTCCAGGCCTTGGCCGATCAACCCCATCGGCATGATGGCCAACAAGAGGAAGCCACCCTGTTCCGCATCAAGGACAGCCAGCAGGTGAGCCTGGGCCGACGGTGGCTCGAGGAGCTGGGCTGGCACCTCTACATCGAGCGGGACCAGCGGGAAGCCCAGGCGGGCGTGAATGCCATCCTTCTGCAGACCCTCGGCTTCATCTCCCTGATCACGCTGCTGGCCCTGCTGGTCATGGCGTTCCTGGTGCACCGCTTCCGCCGGGACTTGGATGCGGCGTTTACCCAGATCAAGACCTTGAAGGGGATCTTGCCGATCTGCTGCTCCTGCAAGAAGATCCGGGATGACCAGGGCTATTGGCAGCAGCTTGAGCACTACCTCCAGGAGCACTCCGAGGCGGACCTGAGCCACGGCATCTGCCCGGACTGCGCACGGAAGCTCTACCCTGGCCTGAAGCTGACGGGCCTGCCCCAGCAGGATCCATCGCCGCCCGACGACGGACGGGCTTGATTCCAAACAGCAAGCGCCCCACCAGGGGGCGCTTGGAGCATGCCACTGAAGGCTCAGTGGGCTTGGATGGTGATCTTCTTGGGCTGGATCTCCGGCACCTTAGGGACCGTCAGGGTCAGGACCCCGTTCTTCAGCTCCGCGGCAACCCCATTGGCATCCACACCTTCGGGAAGGCTGAAGGTGCGGCTGAAGGAGCCGAAGCTGCGCTCAGAAGCAAAGAAGTTCTCGCCTTCCTTGCGTTCCTCGGCCTCACGCCTGCCAGTGATGGTCAGGCGGTTGCCCGTGAGGTTGATGTCCAGGTCTTCTTGCTTCACACCGGGCAGGTCTGCCACGAACACGTAACCCTTGGAGGTCTCCTTGATGTCGAAGGAAGGCAGGTAGGCCCCCTGGACTTCCGGGAATTCGATGTCGCGGAAGGGATCCCAGCGCATCAGGTTGCGCATGAGCCCGAAGGGTTCGAAGGCCGGTCCGGCGGCGGGTGTTCTGAGTTCTCGACGGATGAGGTTCATGGCGTGCTCCTTTCTCGAAGAGAAGCCCTTGTGATCGCGAGGCCCGAACCGAACCGTCGAGTCCCGCGAGCACTTCAGCTCCTTTTTCAGAAGAAAATATGCTTGTTCTTCACTCATATGTCAAGTCATGCTGTTGATTTTTTTTAAATGCTTGAATCATTTGCGATAAAAACAACCCCTCGCCCTGGAGGGACGAGGGGTCAAGCGGATCGGGGGCCAGAAGGCAGCTTCCTCAAACCGATCGGGAGAGCTTCATCCTTTGGGCCGGAAGGCCTTCACAACGGATGGATCCGTCTCCAGGTAAGGGCCTCCCACCAGATCGATGCAGTAGGGGATGGCTGGGAAAACGGCCTCGAGGCACTCCCGAATGGACTTCGGCTTGCCGGGAAGGTTCACGATGAGCCCCCTTCCGCGAATGCCCGCCGTCTGCCGCGAAAGGATCGCCGTGGGCACATAGCGCAAGGAGACCGCCCGCATCTGCTCGCCGAATCCAGGCATGAGCTTCTCGCAGACCGCTTCCGTGGCCTCGGGGGTCACGTCGCGGAGGGCCGGTCCCGTCCCTCCCGTGGTCAGCACCAGGCAGCACCCTTCGTCGTCGATCAGCCGACGCAGGGTCTCCTCGATCACTGGCTGCTCATCCGGGATCAACCGGTAGCAAGCTTCCCAGGGACTGCTCAGATAGAGCCGAAGCGTTTCCTGGATCGCCGGCCCGCTCAGGTCGTCGTAGGTACCGGCCGAAGCCCGGTCGGAAACGGTCACGATGCCGATGCGTGCAATGCTCATGTATGCCCTTTCTCACCACAGGGTGCGGCTCTGGAGGATGCGCGGACTCGTGGTCTGCCACTTCCCCTGGTCGTCATGCTGCCATGCCAACCAGCCATACGGCCACCGAAGATGACAGCCCGGCATCCGCCCCGGGACCCGCCATCACATAAAAAAACCTCCGGAATCGCTTCCGGAGGTCTTGGTTCGTAACAGGCAACGCCCGCGAGGAAGGTCATAACGGAAGCTCAGATGAAGGAGAACTGCTGGACTTCATCTGAAGGCTCGGCCACTGCCGCACAGGGGACTCGTTGGGCGTGGATCCGGGGCGAGGGGATCCGCGGCGTGGGTGCGTTCGTCGCAATGCGTCGGGCGGAAGCCGGTGGCCTGACCACCGCCACCAGCTTGCGATCCACGAACAGCAGGGCTCGCTCATAGGGCAGGCGCTGTGCAAGGGCGAGACGGTCTTCCCCGGTCCGCTGCCAGAAGCCTTCGGGCAGGTGCTCCTGGTGAATCCAGCGGACCTTGAGCCTGCCGGCGATCGGCGGGAACCAGTGCCTTCCCGACCCTAACAAGCTGACAGCCTGGCCATCCTGGATGAGCAGGGCGACATGCTCATCCGGAACGAGGAGTTCCTGTTCGATCTGGGCAGCGCGGGTTTCGTTTTCGATCCGTTCGCGAGGCGCTCGATCCAGCTCTGGCGTCAGGCCGAGCCACCGGCTCAGCCGCCCGAGCCAGGGACTCGGCTCCGTACTGTCTGGCGACAGGCGCTCGTGCAGGAACTGCTCCTTTCTCAGGCGCAGCTCGAGTTCTCGATCAAGGAAGAGGGATGTGTTGAACATGGTGATGACTCCAATACATGCATTTGGGTGGTTTCGGCATGTGGCCAAGCCGAAGGCTTGGCCCCTGGGCCGATGGGGTGAATGGTTGGTGATGGGGTGCCGCGCGAAGGAGATTACCCCTTCACGCACAGCACCTGCTTGAGGGTGTGAACGCTTTCCACTAGATCGCGCTGCAGCTCCATGACGTGGTCGATGTCCTTGTAGGCGCCCGGGAGTTCGTCGATGACGCCGGGATCCTTCCGGCATTCCACGTCCTTGGTCTGCCTCGCCACATCGGCGGCCGTGAAGACCTTCTTGGCCCTGGAGCGGGACATCCTGCGTCCCGCCCCGTGGGAAGCGGACCGGAAGGCATCCGCTCCACCCAGGCCGCGCACGATGTAGGACCGCGTGCCCATGGAACCCGGGATGATCCCGAGCTCCCCCGTCTGCGCCCGGATGGCCCCCTTGCGGGTGACGAAGACGTCCTCGCCGAAGTGCTGCTCGCGGTCCACATAGTTGTGATGGCACAGGACCGGCTCATCGAAGAGGACGGAGGGGAAGAAGCGCGCCAGGACGCCCTTGAGCAGGTGCAGCATGACCGCACGGTTCTCCCGGGCATAGACCTGGGCCCAGAAGAGATCGTGCCGATAGGCTTCAAACTCTGAGGAGCCCTCCAGGAACACCGCAAGGTTGCGGTCGGACAGACCCGCGTTGTGGGCCAGGCGCTTGGCCCGGGCGATGTGGGCTTCCGCGAGTTCCTTGCCCACATGACGGCTTCCGGAGTGGAGCATCACCCAGACGCGCTGCTCTTCATCGAGGCAGAGCTCAATGAAGTGGTTCCCGCTGCCAAGGGTTCCCAGCTGACGGCGCGCCTTGGCTTCCAGGTCCCGCACACGCGGATCCAGGTTACGGAACTCCTTGAAGAGCGCTTCTGCGGCCGGCCAGGCCACCGGGTCCCGGTGTTCCGAGAACCCGGTGGGAACGGCCTGCTCCACCGCTTGGCGCAGTGCGCCAAGCGAAGCCGGGAGCATGGAACCCGTGAGGGAGGTTCGGACGGCGGCCATGCCGCAGCCGATATCCACACCCACCGCCGCAGGAGCGACGGCCCCCTTCATGGCGATTACGGACCCGATGGTCGCGCCGATCCCGGCGTGGACATCGGGCATGGCGGCCACGTGTGAGAAGACCCACGGCAGCTTGGCCACATTCTTGAGCTGATCGATGGCTTCGCTCTCAAGCTCGGCGAGATCCGCCCAGATCAGGATGGGGACCCGTTCCCCTTTGAGAATGGTTAGCGACATGACGGCACCTGGTTCAGTATCGGTTCGTTGGGAGGCTTGCGCCTTGGCTGGCATCCTCCCGGAAGATGCGGTTATCCAGCGCCACCGCTGGTAACCGGTAGAGTCTTGCGGAAATGGATCGGGCTTGCATAACGATTCAGCATGGTTCACCTCCTGTGGTGGTTGGTTGCAGCATCCATAGACATCCGGACAGACGTTTCCTGCCGGAATATGATCATTTTTTCCGTATTAATACTTATGATGTTAATTTTCAAAGAAGATCAATAAAGGCCACAGCCATCGGGCATTTTCATCGACCCTAGACAGACCCTATC
>CAYZND010000230.1:2866-5949 GCA_964479495.1 uncultured Mesoterricola sp. | reverse complement strand
ACCCGCGCGCCCGGCCCGTCCCCCTGGAAGACCACGGAGAATAACGTGGGACGGGCCGGGCGCGCGGGTGGCGGGAAGTCTGGAACGGCACCTCGAAGAGCGTTCGACCTACACCCTGATGGCCTGGACCGGGGGGCATGACGGCGGCAGTCGTGCGGCCCGTTCGGGGCAGGTGGAGCTGCTGGGCCTCTGGGCCCCTGTCGCACCGGGCATTCCTCTGGCGGATATCGTTCCGCCGGGTTCCCTTGTGCGCTTCTCCTCGCCGCCCCTGGTCTCAATCCGAGAGGGGGAGGCGTTCCTGACGTCCCGAACCTTCATCACCGGGTGGGTGGTGCATGGCCTCTAGGATCCTCCTGCGCGCCCTCCATCTGGGCTTCCTGCTCGCTGCAGCCGCGGTGGCTTTGACGTTTCCGGGTCACCGGGTCTCCCCGGGATGGGCCTTCACGGTGCTGGCGGTCTACGCCCATGCCGCCGCCCGCCTCCTGGGCGCGCAGGGCCCCGAGAAAGCTGCCGTCTTCCTGGAGGTGCTCCCCTTCTTCGGCTTCGCCGTGGCGTTCTTCGGGTGGATGGACCCTTTCCAGGGGCTGCAGACCGTGGCTGCGGGGATCGCTTCGGGAGCCGCCATTCTGGCCATCGAGTCCTGGTTCGTGAAGGGATCCCCCACCTTCGGTTCCAGCCTGGGCTTCATTGGGGCCTGCGCGCTCGCAGGACTGGGGCTCGCCATGGTCTCCCCCTGGCTCGTCCTCGGACCCGCCCTGCTTCTTTGGCTGGGGGCCGGGTACGGTCTGGCGAGGGGGCGCGCATGAGTCCCCTCAAGCCCTTGAGGCGCGCCCTGCGACGGACCTTGTGGCTCGTGATGCTCCGCCGGATCGTGGCCTGGGCCGCCTCGGCGGTGATCCTGCTGGTGGCGGGCTCGCTCGTGGCCGGTTGGGTGGGGGACGCCCGCAGGGTGAATCTCAGCCTCCTGCTGGCGGTGGCATCGTCCCTGCCCATCTTCCTGCTCTGGCCGGTGCCGGAACGGAGGATCCTGGACCGCTTCCGCCAGCTCGACGAGGAGATGGTGTTCGAGGCCT
Organism: uncultured Mesoterricola sp.; assembly: GCA_964479495.1. Taxonomy (GTDB): domain Bacteria; phylum Acidobacteriota; class Holophagae; order Holophagales; family Holophagaceae; genus UBA1801. The sequence continues at coordinate 4,876 of CAYZND010000230.1, read as the reverse complement.
ACCTGGAAGCGGAGGTCGGGCCCGTCCGGGAACTGCTCCGCTCCTTGGCGGAGAACCGTGCCTCCGCCCTCGCGCTCGCCACGCTGCCCCGGGAGCCGTGGACCCAGGGATTGCGCGGGCTCTGCCTGACCGCGCTCCTGGTCCTGGGATTGGGGGAAGGGCTCTCGCGACTGGTGCGAGGACGCTCCCTGGTCTTTGCGCCTGAGCCTCCGGTGGCGGCCTCCAGGGGAGAGCGCGTCGAGGACCAGGGCTTTTCCGACTTTGCCACCGAGGACCCCGCGGCTCGACGGATGCGCCGGGAGCAAGCCCTGGAGAGGGCGGAAAGTGGCGGCTCAAGCCAAGAGGGAGCGAGATCCTACGAGTCCACGGGACGTGGTTCGGCCTCCTCTCGACGCGCCCCCCGCGGCTATGACGAGCCGGAGGAAGGCCCGGACAGCCAGGCGTCGGTTCCCACGAAGCCGGGGGAACGTCCGCCGGAGGCCAGCGCAGGCGGCGAGCGGACCTCGTCGACCCCTGGCGAGACCCCCGGGGGGAAGGGGGGCAAGCCGGGGGAGGGCCCCGCTCCCACGGGTCGCGCTTCCACGTCCCAGCCGGGCGGAGAGTCCACGGGACTGCGAGCCACCCCAGGACGGACCGGGCAGGGCTATGACCACACGGGGGATACGAAGGTCCCGAGCCCCCTGCTGGATTACCGGGCCCGCTTCGAGTCGCGCTATGCGGAACGGACGGGCAAGCGCCTGGCGGCCAGCGGGCGCATGGGCTTCGGCGAGCTGCGGGAGTTCCAGCGCCGCTACTTCGAGTCGTTCGCCCTGCAGGTGGATGTCGGACCCGGGGATGATCCCTACGTCTCGCTCCTCAAGAAACGGTGGGCGGACGTGAAGGGAGTCGAATGATGAAGCGGCCTGCCCTTCCTCCTCCGCTTGCGGCAGTGGTGGCGGTCCTCACCGGAGGGCTGGCCCTGTACGGCGGAGTCGCATGGGTCGAAAGGATCCTCCAGATGGGACCCATCTCCGGAGCCGTTCTGGAGGAAGCGGGCAAGGGCCTGGTGATCCTGGCCTTCGGCTGGTCCGGATCCCGGAAGCCGGCGCTGGAGCGACGGTCCACACAGCGAATCCGGTCCAGGGCGCTCGGGGCCGCACGGGGGATCTCCCTGGGGCTGGTGGCGGTGGCCGTGTTCGTGTTGGCGGAGAACCTGGCCTACGCCGAGGCCTTTTCCGAAGCCGGCATCCTGAAGCGCCTCCTCTGGTCCGTGCCAGGGCATTTGACGGCGGCGCTGCTGGAGGCCCTTGGAGCCCTGCACCTGCTGCGCCGCCGGGATCTCATCGGCGGACTACTCGCAGGAGGCGGGCTGATCCTCGCCGCCGCGTGGCATGCGGGCCTGAACCTCCTGGCGTCGGGTCCCCTGGGCGGGGCTCTGTTCGCGGGAGGCTCCCTGCTGGCGAGCCTTTCCTTCGTGATGCTCCTTTTCCTGTTTCTTGGACATGCCTATCTTGGAGGGTTCCTGCATGGCGCAGACTAGCGAAAGCACGGCACTGGCGGACGATCTCGCCCGCGTCTCGAACTTCGCGCAGGCGTACCTGGGCTACGTGGGCTCCCGGATCGTGGGTTGCACCGAGGTGGTGGAGAAGCTCTTCCTCGCCTTCCTCTGCGAGGGCAACGTCCTTCTGGAAGGCGCCCCGGGCCTGGGCAAGACGAGCTTGGCCAAGGCCTGGGCCGAGTTCTTCGGGCTGGAGTTCCGCCGCATCCAGTTCACGCCGGACCTGATGCCCCTGGACGTCATCGGCTCCAACATCATCCAGAACCTGGAAGGGGGGGAGCGGGCCTACCGGTTCTACAAGGGACCCATCTTCGCCAACATGGTACTCGGCGACGAGATCAACCGGGCCACCCCCAAGACCCAGTCCGCCTTCCTGGAAGCGATGGAGGAGAAGCGCATCACCTTCCTGGGCGAGGTCCACGAGCTGCCTTCGCCTTTCTTCGTCATCGCGACCCAGAATCCCATCGAACTCG
>CAYZND010000230.1:0-2856 GCA_964479495.1 uncultured Mesoterricola sp. | reverse complement strand
CTTCGGTGGGCTCATGGCCATCCTGGACGCCACGGAGCGCGGCGGCGTGGGGGCCCCGGCGGGGCGCGAGGCGACGGAAGCCGCCCTGGCGGCCTACTGGCGCGCTTCCAAGATGGTGCTTGTGCCGGAGGTCTTGAAGAACTTCGTGGTGCGCCTGGTATCCCAGACCCATCCGGAACACACGGATGTTGAGGCGGTGAAGAAGTACGTCCGCTTTGGTGCTTCGCCCCGCTGTGCCGTGGGCTTGATGAAGGCCGTCCGGGCTCGGGCCGTGGTGGCGGGCCGTCCCCATGCCGTCTTCGAGGATGCCGAGGCGCTCTACAAGGACCTGGCCAACCACCGCGTGATCCTCAATTTCGAGGCGGAGACCGACGGCGTGACCACCTCCGACGTGCTGGAGGCCGTCCTGACGGCCGTGCGCAAAGAGTATCGAGGCGTCGCGTGACCCTGATCGATCCCGAGTGCGCTTCCCTCGTGCGGACCTTCCAGCGCCGCACGCAGCGGAGACCGCCCGCCGAGGTCTCGGCAGCCAAGGATCCCATGTTCAAGCGCGCGGGTTCGTCCTTCGACCTGAAGAACATCCGGGAGTACGGGCCCAGCGATGATCCGCGCCGCATCGACTGGAAGCTCATGGGCCGCACGGATCGGCTCTTCGTGAAGGAATACTACGCCGAGGAGCGTGATGGCGTCTGCATCGTGGTGGACCTGTCGGGTTCCATGGCCGTCTTTGGGATCGAGGAGACGCTGACCATCTCGGGTTCCATCGCCTGGATGCTGGGAGCCCTCGGCCTGCCCACGAGCCTGTGGGGATTCTCCGATCGCATCGAGCGCCGCCTGGACCGGCCCCGGGGCGGGGCATCCCCTGCTCCGGTGCTGGCCTTCTTCAAGGGGCTGGAGTCCGGCGGCCGCACCTCCTTGGCCGCGGTCCTGTCGCTGATCCGCAAGTCCTCCCGCTACCGAAGGGTGATCGTGGTCTCGGATTTCCTCGATCCTGCGTTCCGGCCGTCCGCCTCGCCGTTCCAGCGCGGCTTCTTCATCCGCCTGCACCGGGACTTCGAGGCCCTGGAAACGGGTGCTTCCGAGATCGTGGTGACGGACCCGGAGACCGGCCTGAATCTCCGTACGCCCTGGGACCGGCCCGCCCGGGAGGCCTATCGGCGCCGCGAGGCGGCGCTGGACGGCTCCTTCGCCCAGGGGCGCGGGACCTGGTACCGCAAGGTGGCCCCGGGCAGCGACCGGCTGGGGCTCTACTGGTCGCTGCTGGAGGCACTCCATGCCTGAGGCGCTGCGGCTGCTGCCCTTCCTGCTGGTGCCGGTGCTGGCGCTCCTCTTCCTGAACCTGCGCCTGTCGCGGAAGCTGCGCTACCCCCACGATCTGCTCAAGGCCGATGATCGCCGCGGCATGGCCAGCTTCCTGTTCCGGAGCCTGAGGACGTACTACGACGTCCTGCTGGATGGCCTGATAGCCCTGGCCCTGGCTTTCGCGGTGTTCCCCCCGCGGTCCACGCGGCCTGCCGCGGTCGTGCTGGACGGCTCCCGGGCCATGCTGGCGGGATTCGCCGAAGGCCGGCCGATCCTGAAGGCCCTGAAACGGCTCCAGAGCGATCCCGCCCTCAAGGGCGCCGAACCCTTCCTGCTGGCCTTCGACGCAAAGACCTCGGCCACGAAGCTGGTGCCCCTCGCCGGCTATGTGGACGGAAACGATGCCGAACACACCATCAAAACCCTGCGGGAGGCCTTCGACTTCTCGGCCCCCGACTACGCGGAGCTGAGGCGGCTGCGCGAGCGGGGCTATGGCGAGATCACCCTGCTGACGGACCAGCTCCGGGTCCGGCCTTCGGGCTTCCATGCCGTCGAGCTGGGCTTTGCCGTCGACTTCTCGGTCTATCCCTCCTCCGTGCGTTTCGACCGTGCGTCCGAAGCATGGCTGGTGGCACTGGCCGAATCCGGGCACCGCGCACCCATGCTGGTGTCCCGCTGGGATCGCGTCGCGGGAGTCTTCACCAAGCTGCTGCCGGACCGGTACACCGTGGAGGATGGCGCAGCGGGGCGCCTGGTGCGCTTCTCCTCCCCGGGCCTCTACCTGCTCTCCTTCCGGGCGCCCTACGGCCTCGATGACATCGACCTCCCGCTGCTGCTGCCCTCCCGGACCCTCCCGGCCGCTGCGACCGGTCCCTTCTCGTCACGCATGCTGTCGATCTTCCCTGACGTGGAACGCTCCGACAAACCCACCCTGATCCTCCAGGACCTGGGGGGCCGGGGGCCTTCGGGGACCGCTCGCCTCACCACCGCTGTGATTCCAGGACCGGAGCCCTGCGTGCTGGATCCTGCGCGCACCGGAGGCACGCTCATCGCGGCTGGTGCCGTGCCCGACGTGGATCTGGCGCTGGGACCGGCCTCCCGCCAGAACGAGGACCTGGTGTTGGCCTACGAGAACCGCCTGGCGGCGCGACCACTTCCCTTCCTTCAGGCCCCCCCGCCGGGAACGGAGGAGACGATTCTGGTGGGCACCGCCCACCTGGCCCGTCGGGGACGGGACCTGCTCCCGTGGATCCCGCCGGCTTCCCAGTTCTTCGAGAAGCGACCGGCGGAGCCCCTGATCCTGCCCCCCCCTGCGGCCACACGATGGCCATGGGCTTTGCTGCTGGCTCTGCTCATGACCTTGAAGGTCGGCCTCTGGAAGAGGCTCACCGGGAAACCGCTGCTCGCCCGTGGTTGACAGACGCAGTCCCTCGTGTCCTGATGATGCCGACGAGACCCCTGCCTGTTCCATGAGCGATCCGGCCCCCACCAGCGACCCGATGCGGCCGAAGGCCGAGGAGGGGCGCGCCAGGACGGAAGGCGTGGATCCTGTGA
>CAYZND010000229.1:0-5950 GCA_964479495.1 uncultured Mesoterricola sp. | reverse complement strand
GACCCGGGGCGCTTGGCGTGCCAGGTTGCGCTGACCCGTGTCCTTGGTGAAGGCGCCACCGAGACAGAGCCTCGCCGTGTGCTCCGGGGCCAGTTCGTCGCAGAGCAGGTTGGCGGTGAGCCGGGCCAGCTCGCCACGCAGGCAAGCGCCCTCGCAGGCCATGACCACGATGGACTTGGACGCCTCGCGGGCGGCGTATTCCTCGCACAGGCCACAGCCGGCCTTCGCCTTCTGGAGGTGGATGGTTTCGAACGCATCGGACATGGTGTCCTCCTTTCACCCCTTGAGACGGAAGAAGGCGGTCGGAAGATACAGCACGTTCAGCCGCAGCTGCAGCTGCTGCCTTCGGCACAGCCATTCGTTTCCGGAGCGCGCTGCGAGGCCAGGCAGCGCTGGGCGGTCTCGACCACCTTGCGGTGGGGAGCTGCCTTCACGGCGAGGGCCACGTCCACGGCCCTCTGCATGTCCTCCAGGGAGACCTCGAGCCTCCGGGCCCTGTCGTAGTGGGCCCGGAAGCAGGGTTCGCAGTTCGAGGCCATGGCGGCACCGATGGCCACCAGCTCGGTGACGGCTTCGGTCATGAGGGTCTTGGACATGGAGTCCTCCTTCACGCCTTGAGACGGGATTGCCGCTCCGATGGATACAGCCGTCCTCATCGGCAACCGCAGCCGCAGGCAGAGGCTCGTGCCTCGGCGCGCTTGACGGCGGAGATCTTCAAGCTGGCCACGGTGGCAGGATCGCTGAGGGTGGTGCCTCCGAAATCGTAGGAGGACTCGCCCACCACGGTGACCTCCCGGAAGCCCGCGGCCTCGATGGCGGCCAGGTAGTCTTCCTTGAGCAGGGCACCGGCCAGGCAGGCTGCGTAGGCGTCCATGTTCTGGCGGACGGTGGCCGGAAGGGGCTTGAGCAGCACCAGGTCGGAGACCATCAAGCGGCCCCCGGGCTTCAGTACCCGATGGGCTTCCCGGAAGGTCCGGACCTTGTCCGTGGTGAGGTTGATGACGCAGTTGGAGAGGATCACATCCACGGAGGCGTCTTCCACCGGGAGGGCTTCGATGTCGCCCTGGCGGAACTCCACGTTGGCATACCCATGCTGGGCCGCGAGGTTCCGGGCCTTGGCCAGCATCTCCGGGGTCATGTCGACGCCGATGACGTGACCCTCCGGCCCCACGCGCTTCGCTGCAAGAAAGGCGTCGAAACCCGCACCGGAGCCCAGATCCAGGACCGTTTCGCCAGGCTGCAGCGAGGCCAGGGCCACCGGATTGCCGCAGCCGAGGCCCAGGTTCGCGCCGTCTGGAGCCGCTTCCAGGTCCTGGGGGGCGTAGCCGATGGCGAGGCTGGGATCTCCGCAGCCACAGCCGGAGGCGGGGCCACAGCAGCTGCCGCTGGTGGCGGCGATGGCGCCATAGCGGGCGCGGACCTCGGACTTGATGGCTTCCGGAGCCAGCAGCGACTCCCCGGGCGACTTCAGGTAGATGGGGCACTGGCTGCACAGGGAGCCTGAGAACTGCGTGGTGGCGCGGACGCTGGCGGGCACCTGGTCCAGCGTTACGCGTCGGTATCCCTGGCGCTCCATCCAGGGACCCACGGTCTCGGTCTTGAGCACCAGCGTGCGCGTCCCCATGGCCTGTTCGGCCGTCTTCATGAGCTTCAGGCCGAGCCCCTGGTGCTGGGCGGAGGGGGAGACCACCAGGGATCTAATCACGGCGGCATCCGTCGTGCTCTCGGCGGCCACATGGCCGACAATCCGGCCCTCCTCTTCGACCACCCAGCCTTCCGTGAGGTCCAGCCCATCGGGCGGAAGGGTGGCAGCTTCCAGCATGGGAATCACATGGGGGAGATCGGCGTCGGTTCGTTTTCGGATGGGCATGGGTTCTCCTTGGGATCAAAGGATGAGAGGGCAGACCTCAGCTCACGCGGGACCTGGATGGGCCCGGGCGGAGGCGGTTGCGCAAGGTGGATGGCAGGGGATCAGCGGCTCGAGATGCTGGATTCCCTGGGAGGGCAGCAGCCCGGGATGTCGGCGCAGGAGGGCTCGGAGCGTCCGCCCTTGCAGCAGTCTTCCCACAGGTACTTGGTGAGCCTGAGCAGGGCGGAGAAGTTCGGCCGGTACCGCAGGGTGGTGCCTTCGCGCTCCACGCTGACGAGGCCCGTTTCCGCCAGGCAGGCCAGGTGGTGGCTGAGGGTGGAGGCGGGGATGCCGACCTGCTCCTGGATGACTCCGGCGGGAGTGCCCGTTTCATGACCCTGGACGATGAGGCGAAGAATCGACAGGCGGAGGGGATTGCCCAGGGCCATGAAGCAGCTGGCGTTCTGTTCGACCGGATCCGGCATTTCAGTCTCCAGGGTTAATTCTAAAAAATTCGAACTAGTTCGCAAGAATTAATTTCGAAAAATATCGAATTACTAGAAATTGCAGGATGTGGAGCACGTGTTAATGGAAATCGTTTCTATTTGGGATAGGATTCTGGAGCCGGGACCCCCTGGGATCCGGGAGGTGGAGCGCATGCAGATCCTGCTGGAAGCCTTGATCGACACCCTGAAGATGGTTCCCTTTCTGCTGCTGGCCTACGTGCTGGTGGGTTACCTGGAGCACCGATACGGCGACCGCATGGGCCACTACGTGACCCGTGTGGGCCGGGGCGGACCGGTGGTCGGAGCCTTGGTGGGCTGTTTCCCGCAGTGCGGCTTCTCCGTTCTGGCGGCGGCGCTCTACACCAAGCGGCTGGTGAGCGCCGGGACGCTGCTGGCGGTGTTCCTGGCCACCTCCGACGAAGCCATCCCGATTCTCTTCTCGCTGCCTGACAAGGCGCGTATCGTTCTGCCACTCATCCTCATCAAGCTCACCATCGCCATCATCGCCGGCCTTGGCTTCGACCTGCTGTTCCAACGGAAACAGGCTGAGCCGGAGATCGCAGAGGAATCCGAGGATGAAGAGGAGGAGGCGCTGCATCATACGGCCTGCTGTGCCCATGAGGTCTCCAGCCGCCCCTCGCTCCTGCAGGCCTTGGTCAAGCATCCGATCCTGCACACCGTTAAGGTCTTCGGCTACCTGCTGGCGTTGACGGCGGTGCTCAATCTGGTCCTGAACGAGATCGGCGCCCACCGCATGGGCTTCCTGCTGCAGCAGGGCAGCGTCTTCCAGCCCGCGATCGCCTCCGTGATCGGGTTGATCCCGAACTGCTTCACCTCGGTCCTGCTGGCAGAGCTCTACGCCAAGAACATGCTCGGTTTCGGTTCCCTGGTGGCCGGTCTCTCCGTGAGCGGCGGGCTGGGGCTCATCGTCCTGGTGCGCGAGAACAAGAGCTGGCGCGACACCCTCCTGATCATCGGCGCGCTGTTCGTCACCAGCGTCACCTGGGGGATGCTGTGGCAGCGGTTTTCCTGGTTCTGAGAAGGGATCCGTCATGCACGCTCGGCTCAACAGCCCCCTTCGGTCAGCGGGTCTCCGGACCACCCCCCAGCGGCAGGCCATCCTGGAGGTGCTTGAAGCCTCCGATCGTCCCCTCAACGTGGAGGAGATCCTGTCGCGGATGACCGGCTATCGTTCAGGGGTTCCCACCGTCTACCGCAACCTGCAGCAGTTCGCGGCGCAGGGCTGGGTCGAGCCCCTCGTGGGGCCGGACCAGGTCATGCGTTTCGTACGGTGCCACTCCCGGGGGCACCACCACCATGTCCAGTGCGAACGGTGCGGCCGCATGGTGGAAGTGGAGGGCTGCGGTCTGAAGAAGGCGCTGGAATCGCTGGCAGCCAAGTCGGGTTTTCGCATCACGCGCCATCAGCTGCAGCTGTTCGGCCTCTGCCCCGAGTGCCAGGGCGCCTGAACGTCCGGATCAGCCCCTTGGATTGGGCTCCGCCTGCGGCTCGCCGAGGATCAGTCGGTACAGCGTGGCTTCCATCTCCGAGAGATCCGAAGAGCTGTATTTCCGGTGCTCCCGGGACAGGGTCAACGGCATTCGGTCCAGGATGCGGGCGGGTTTGTCGGAGAGCACCACGACGGCATCCCCCAGGTACAGGGCCTCCTTCACTTCGTGCGTGACGAAGACGACGGTCCTCGGCTCTTCGGACTGCAGTTCCAGGAAGGCGTCCATGAGACCGATGCGGGTCTTGAGGTCCACGGACTGGAAGGGCTCGTCCAGGAGGAGCAGGTCCGCGGGGTAGGCGAAGGCGCGGGCCAGGGCCACCCGCTGCCGCATGCCGCCGGAGAGCTGGCCGGGTTTCTGGTTCCTCGCCTCCTGCAGGCCCACGGCCGAGAGGAGCCGCAGGGCCCGTTCCCGCCGCTCCTCGGGGGCAAGGGAAGAACGCAGAACCAGCTCCACGTTCCGCAGTGCGGAAAGGGAGGGAATGAGCCGGGGCTCCTGGAAGACGCAGCTGAAGCGGGCTCCCTCGAAGCCGGAGCGCTCGCCGGCATCGGCCGGGAGCAGACCCGAGAGGAGGTTCAGCAGGGTCGTCTTCCCGCACCCCGAGGGGCCCAGCACCACAGTGACCTTGCCGACGGGGATGTCCAGGGAGAAGCGGTCCAGGACGCGCAGGCCTCCAAAGGCTTTCGAGATCTCACGAAGGCTGTACGTCACCGTCGTGCCTCCTCCGGCAGAGCTTGAACGCCACATCGGTCAGCGTGCAGAGCAGGAGTCCCGCGAAGGTCCAGGCGAAGACCTCCGCCGTCTCCAGCTGGATGCGCGCCCGGTTCATGCCCGTGCCGAGGGCGCGCGCAGGCTGGCTCAACACTTCGCCGGCGACCACCACCTTCCAACAGAGCCCAAGGGCGCTGTGGGAGGCGGACACCAGGTGGGGTGCCACCGCAGGCGCGTAGATGTTCTGCAGCCGGTCGCGCTTCCGGAGGCGGAACAACCGCGCCATCTCCAGCAGCTTGGGATCGGTCGTACGGACGCCCTGGCGCACATCCGCCACGACGATGGGGAAGGCCATGAGCACGGCCGCGAACACCGGGACGATGCCGGAGGGGAACCAGATGAGGGCCAGGAGGATCACGGCCAGCACCGGCGTGGCGCGGACGACGGTGAGGGCGGGGGCCAGCGCGGAAGCGAAGGTGCCGGACAGTCCGCACGCGAGTCCCACGGCGATCCCGGCGGCCATGGAGATCCCGAAGGCGGCGAGGCCGCGCAGGAACGTGGCCTGCAGCGCCGCCAGGAACTGGCTTGTGGGGAAGAGATCCCTCACGGACCGTGCAACCCGGAGGGGTGAGGGCAGCACGATCTCCGAATCGACGAGCTGTGCCGCCAGCGCCCACAGCCCCAGGAGGACCAAGGCTCCCAGCGCCGCTGCGGTCGCGGCGCGCAGTGTCCCGGAGGAAAACCTAGTGCGCGGTTTCGGCATAGAAGGCCGCATCGGGCAGCTTTCCCCCGATGGACTTGGGCGCAAGGGACAGGAACACGGTGAGGAGGGCCTCCACATCCGCCCGGGCCGCCGGGGCGGGCACGAAGACATAGGCGGACCGGGGGATCGCTGCGCTCGCCACGGCGGCCTTGAGGCCCAGGTCATGCTTTTCCACCAGGACGCCGGCCTCCGCAGGGTGGGCCTTGACCCAGGCGACGGAGGCTTCATAGGCCTTCGTGACGGCCTTGGCGCTGTCTGGACGTTCCTTGAGAAGGGCGTCCCGGATCACGAACACGGACATGGGATAGCCCGCTCGTCCAGTGGCCTCCTTCCAGAGCACGTCCAGGGAGAAGGGCACGCGCACCTGGGCACTGCCCTTGAGGGCCTGGGTGGCGAAGGGCTCCGGCAGGACCGCCACCGCGATCCGCCCGGCGATGAGTGACGCGGCGATCTCAGGGGGAGGCATCTGGAAGGCGAGGGTCAGGTCCTTGTCCGGATCCAGCCCCTTCTTCCTGGCGATGGCGCGCAGGACGTATTCCGGCGTGGCGCCCTGGCCCGCCACGTGGGTTTCGCGGCCCTTCAGGTCCTCGAAGGAGCGGAGGGTCGGATCCGT
>CAYZND010000228.1:0-5958 GCA_964479495.1 uncultured Mesoterricola sp. | reverse complement strand
CAGTGCCGGTGACGACGCCGATGTGCATCTTCGCCTGGGCGAAGGCACTGGAGCCCGTAAAGAACATCGCCATCGGCACAAGTGCTGCGGCGACCTTCGTCAACCTCGTCATGTTGCCTCCTATTGGGAACAGAATGGAGCCCCATCGTAGATCCATGGGGCTCTGCGTCAAAGTGAAAACTCGCTTACTGTTGCGATCAAAAGCTCGCCTTTCAGCGCTGCTGCCCGCGACGAACTCGGCGCGTCGAAGCCACCGTGCGACCGGTCCTGATCACGGCGGCCTTCTCGCCATGCCGCTCCAGCAGCCGGTAGATCGTGGTCTTGTGGACCGCGACCCCCACTCTGGATTCGAACGAGGCTTTGAGTTCCTGGATCCCCACGGAGTTGGCCCGGCTCACTTTGGCGGCATGCTCGCGCAGGAACTCCTGCTCCTCCTGGTAGGTGAGGTACTGGTTTCTCCGTCCTCCGCGGTTGCCTTTCCCGTCGATGGCCGCCAGCCCCTTCCGCTCGAACTCGGCCCGGATGCGGCGGATCGTCGACACATGCAGACCCATGGCATCCGCGATCTGCTGCGGGGGCAGTCCGACCACTTCGCCCAGCCACACGCACTGGAACCGCCGGAACACTTCGGGCGACCAGCGGGATTCCGCGAACTGTCCGAGTTCCAAGGCCCTCCGGGACACATCAAGCCGGGCGACGCCCATCGCAACTCCGAAAGGACCACCGTAGCCGATCGCTTGTTTTGAACGCAACTCTGTGTGATCGCAAATTTCCGGATGTGATCGGCATCATATTGCTAGTAATTTTTCGACTTACATTGTCGCCATGCGCCTCGGGGAGTGAATCCGGACCCGCTACCATCTCTCCCATGAGCGGATCTCGAGCAGCTTCCTTCTATGGCGTCCTGGTGGCCGTTCTCTGGGGCCTGTCCTTCCTCAGCATCAAGGTGGCCGTGGTATCCATGCCACCCATGACCCTTGCCGCGGCGCGCTTCGTGGTGGCCTGCGCGGTGCTGCCGCTGGTGGCCATCCTCGCCAAGGAGCGCCTGGCCATCGCCCCGCGCGATGTCCCCGTGCTGGTCCTCGGAGGAATCCTGGGCGTCACGCTCTACTTCTACTTCGAGAACAACGGGATCCTGCTGCTCTCCGCCTCGGAGTCCTCGATCATCGTCGGGACGATTCCCGTCGTCTCGGTGATCTCGGAGCGCGTCTTTCTCGGGACCCGCCTCCCGGCGCGCGTCTATGTGGGCTCCGTCCTGTCCTTCATCGGGATTGCGCTCATCGTCGCAGGCCCCTCCGGCCAGCCCTCATCTTTCCTCGGCTACCTTTACATGAGCGGCGCCGTGGCGGCCTGGGTGGCCTACACCTTCGCCACCCGGACCGTTTCCCTGCGGTACGGCCGCCTCTGCGTGACGTTCTGGCAGAGCCTCTTCGGACTCCTGGGATGCATCCCCTTCGCGATGCTGGAGTCCCCGGCCTGGAAGGCGCCCAGCGCGGCCATCCTGATGCACGTGCTCTACCTGGGGCTGATCTGCTCCGCGGCGGGCTACTGGCTCTACATGGCCGCCATCGACCACCTGGGCGTCGGCAAGGCGAGCCTCTTCGTGAACCTCATCCCCGTGGTGGCCGTGGTGGCCGCCTTCGTCCTGCTGGGGGAGCGCCTGGGGACCCTCCAGATCCTGGGAGGAGCCGTGACCCTGTTCGGGATCTACCTCGCCACGTCCAGGAGCTGAAGGGCGTCCTCATGGGGGGAAGGTCCCCGGTAAAAAGCGACACAGGATTCGATACCCTGGTGCCATGCCCCACGATTCCCGGATGGGCTTCCGTGCCCGACGCTACGGCCGCCTGGCGGAGCGGGCCACGCTGTGGCTGCTCTGGCTCCGGGGCTGGGATCTGGTGGCCGAGAACCTGAACTTCGGACGCTGGGAGCTGGATCTGCTCCTGTCGCGGGGGGATGAGCTGCGGCTCGTGGAGGTGAAGGCCCGACGACCGGGAGCCTGGACCGCCGCGGACACGGCGCTGTCCTTCCATCAGCGCCTGCGCCTGCAGCGGGCCCTGCGAACCTACCTGGACCGAGTCCCCTGGCCCGGTCGCATCACCTTCCAGCGGGCAAGCTGGGCCGGATGGCGCCACCGCTTCCATCCTCCGGAGCGCTGGGACTCGCTGCGCATCCCCCGCTGAGCCTCGGCGGCCTGGACTCTGTTCGCGCGGGGCTGGTTCCGTCACGATGGAGCGGCCGAGGGGGTGGAACGATGAAGGCCGCCAGCATCCTGAACCACGTCCTGGGTCCCGTCATGCGCGGCCCTTCCAGCTCCCACACGGCGGGGGCCTACCACATCGCGTGCATCGCCCGGGACCTCCTGGGGGCTGAGCCTTCGACCGCCGTGTTCCGCTTCGATCCCCATGGATCCTACGCCCACACCTTCGCCCAGCAGGGCGCGGACAAGGCCTTCGTGATGGGGCTCCGGGCACGTCCCCTGACCGATGCCAGCTTCTTCACCTGCCTCGAGGAGCCCGGTCTCCAGGCGCGGTTCGACGTGAAGCCCATCCCCGGGGCGGACCACCCCAACACGGTGGACCTGGAGCTGGCCTCCGCGGATGGCCGCTCCCTCCACCTCCGGGCCCGCTCCATCGGCGGCGGCGAAGTGGAGGTGACCCGCATCGATGGCTGGGACGTGCTCCTGAAAGGCACCTGGCACGAAGTCTTCCTCGTGGCCGGGCAGGACACGATCGAGGCCCACATCACCCAGGTCACGGCGGACGGCCTGGCGGTGGAAGCGCCGCTCCGGCAGAACCGCGAAGGCTTGGCCATGGCCTTGATCCACCGCGCCGGCCCCCTTCCCGTGGGCCTTGCCCGCTCGCTGACCGGGTGCCGGGAAGCCCGCCCCGTCTACTTCCAGCAGCTGGGCGCACCGCGCTTCACCTCCACCGAGGAGATGCTGGTCCTGGCCGAGGCCCAAAGTCTTTCCTTGGGGCAGATGGCCCTGGCCTATGAGGCCCAGCGGCTGAATCTGGCCGAAGAGGTGGTGATGGCCGAGATGGTGCGTCGCTACCGGGTCATGAAGGACGCGGCCGAGCGCGGCCTGGATCCGGAGCTGACGGGCATGCAACTCCTGGAGCCGACGGCAGGAAGGATCATGCAGGCCTGCGGGGAGGGCCGGCTGGCCGTGGGCGGACTCCACACGCGCGCCGCAGCTCGCGCCATGGCCGTCATGCACGTGAACTCCGCCATGGGCGTCGTCTGCGCGGCCCCCACGGGGGGCTCCGCAGGCACCCTGCCCGGCGTGGTGACCACCCTGGCGGAGGAACGGCACCTCTCGGACGAGGAGGCCGCCCGTCTCCTGCTGGCCGCCGGCCTCATCGGGGTGTTCGTCTCCAACCGCGCCACGTTTGCCGCGGAAGTGGCGGGGTGCCAGGTGGAGATCGGCGCGGCCGGCGCCATGGCGGCCTCCGCCGTCGTGGAAGCGGCGGGAGGAACGGCCCGCCAGGCCACGGATGCCGCCGCCATCGCCTTCCAGAACACCATGGGCTCCGTGTGCGACCTGGTGCAGGGGATGGTGGAGATCCCCTGCCATACCCGCAATGCGCTGGCCGCGTCCTCCGCCTTCGTCTGCGCGGATCTCATCCTGGGGGGCTACCGGAATCCCATCCCTTTGGACGAGACCATCGACGCCGTCTATGCGGTCGGCCAGCTCCTCCCCCCGGAGCTCCGCTGCACCGCCAAGGGCGGCCTGGCCCTGGCGCCCTCGGCGCAGCAGCTGCATGCTTGCGGAACGAACCGGATGGGGAAGTGTCGGTCCTGAAGCCCCTGCGCTACCGAGGCAAGCCCAACCGCCGGGCCCGGAAGGCCGGCAAGATGGCCCTGCGCCGGCACAGGCGGCTCACGGCGTACCTGCAGGACCACCTGCCGGTCTGCATCCCCCGGGTGGACGATGTCCGGGAGGGCGGCACGCTCCGGGCCACGGTGCTCACCCCCGCCTGCGGGCGGACCTGCGCGAAGGAGGGCTGACCCGGCGCGCGGTTCCCCGATGGGCAGGGCGGTCCCTGGCCACGAATGGGCTTCTCGGGGCAGGCTGGGCAGGATCATGCACGCGCCCTACATTGGGGACACCTTTCCCAGGGGACTCCCATGGCCGATCTCACCCGAGAGGACGTCATCGAGCACGTTCGCGACCGGATCTCGCTGGAGTATGCGGACTTGACGGGTTTGGACCTGCGCGGCATCGACTTCCGCAAGGTGAACTTCTACGAAGCGGACCTGCGGGAGTGCAAGCTGTCCGGATCCCCGCTCGTGGAGGCCCACCTCGTCCAGGCCAAGCTCGATGAAGCGGACCTGTCCGGCTGCAACGTGTCCTATGCGAACCTGAGCAAAGCCCGGCTGCACAAGGCGAACCTGTCCGATGCCAACTTCGCCAATGCCCGGTTGGTGGAAGCGGATCTGCAGTCCGCGGACCTGAGCCAGTCCGACTTCACCAACGCGGACATGGGCAAGGCCTCGCTGATCCATGCCAAGTGCGCGGGAACCGACTTCCGCAACGCCGTGCTCGCGGGCGCCAACCTCCAGGACGCCTACCTGAGGGGAGCCCTCCTGCGGGGAGCCAACCTGGAAGGCGCCCACATCGCCAACGTGCTGGGATTGGATCCGGCGACCCTGCATGGCCCGGCGGAACCGGAGATCGAGCTGGTGGATCCCCGCCAGAAGCTGAAGGGCCTCGCCCTGGGGGTGAAGGGAGAAGGTCCCGTGGACTACAACGCCATGCGCCCCCTGGAAGCCACCAAGGCTCCTCGCAAGACCAAGTACCACCCTCCCCTGCGGCGGATCCCCGCAGTGATCTTCACCACCGGGGGCTGGATCCGGGGGGTCTTTCACGTCCCGGTCATGCACGGCTTCCTGGAGCACCTCAACCTCGTGGGAGAGATGCTGAAGCTCACCAACGTCAACCTGCCCTATCTCAAAATGGAGCTCCGGTTCTTCGGCTTGAAGCGCAACAAGGCCCTACTGGTGCTGCCGGACTGCGACCCGAAGCTCCTGCACCTGCCGGAGCCCACCGCGGACTACCACGTCCACCGGGTGTCCTTTCTGCTGGAAGGGGGCACCGTGACCGGAAGCCTGGCCATCGAGGAGGACATCCGGGTCTCCGACTACCTGGCCAACCACAATGCCTTCCTGGTGCTGAGGAACTGCCGCTTCGGGGCCCATGACGCCCCCCCCGAGGAAGAGAGCCACTTCCCCTTCCTCCTGGTCAACTGCGGCGCCGTGGTGGGTGCCTCCGACGAGCGGATCCACGCCTGACCGGCCCTACTCCGGTGTCAGCGGAATCGAGGCCGGCAGAGGGTTGGAAGGTCCCAGGAGCCCCTCCCAGGTCTGGTAGCCCGTCAGTCGGATCACGAGCTTTTGCGGCGGATTCGGGATCAGCACGCCGGAGACGGGCGAAGGTCCCAGGTGCCGTCCCCCCAGGTAGACCTCCGCGCCGACAGGCTGGGTGACGATGTCCGTCCAGGCGAGCTTGGCCTTCAGGGTGAAGCTGAGCGAACCTTCGCTGGTCTTGAAGTTCCGCCCTTCGGAATCGAACCCCTCCAGCTCGATCCGGGCGAAGTGTTTTCCGAACCGCATCCCATCCTCCACCGGCGTCTTCCCGACGTACGTGTTGTCCACGTAGACGTCGGCCCCGGGCGGGCTGGACTCGAAGCGGACACTCCAGGGATGGAGGTAGAGAAGATACCCCCCCACCGCGGCCGCGACTCCCAGCGCGATCACCAGCTGCTTCACCGTGTTGTCGGATGAGGTGACCGCAGGGACCGGTCTCGCCCTGGGCGTGCGGCTCACCGGCGAATGAGGGATGCCCTGGGTGACTTCGTTCCCGTCGAAGGGGTTGATGGGAGAAGGTCTCCCGGCATCCGCCCCCCCTTTCAGCAGCTCCTTGGGGGGTCCCGTGAGCCGCTGGGCTCCGGGCAGGGG
>CAYZND010000227.1:0-5977 GCA_964479495.1 uncultured Mesoterricola sp. | reverse complement strand
GCGTAGGACTTCAGCCGCGCGAAGCCGCCTTCCCCGGTCACGGCCTTGGCCCGGCGCCCGCCCACCACCACCGGCTGCCCCCGCAGCTCCGGGTAGCGCAGCAGCTCCACGGAGGCGAAGAAGGCGTCCATGTCCAGGTGGGCAATGCGCCGGATGGGGGAGGTGGAAGACACGGGGCGTCCTGAGGTCTTTCATGATAGCGAATTTATTGCGAATCGCTTTCTCGATGGATTTCACCCAGAGTTCACCGTCCCTTTCCCTTCCGGTCACGGACCACGCGCCTTAATCAAGTGAACCCCTGTGTTGCGCCGGAAAGACCGGCAGAGAAAGGACCGTCATGAGCATGTCCATCACGCCCGCATCCGGCCGTCTGGCCCGGACGGCTTTCGCCGTGCTGCTGGCGGGCGCCAGCCTGCTGGCCCAGACCCCCCTTACCAAGGCCCCCGCGAAGTTCGACGACCTGGTCGCCGCCGCCAAGAAGGAGGGCGAGCTCACGGTCATCGCCCTACCCCACGACTGGGTCAACTACGGCGAAATGATCCAGAAGTTCTCTGCCAAGTACGGCATCAAGATCAACGAGCTGAATCCCGATGGCAGCTCGGGCGAGGAGATCGAGGCCATCAAGGCGAATAAAGGCAACAAGGGCCGCCAGGCTCCTGACGTCATCGACGTGGGTCTGTCCTTCGGCCCCGCGGCCAAGGCGGAAGGCCTGCTGGCGCCCTACAAGGTGCGCACCTGGGACACCATTCCCGCCGATGTGAAGGATACCGAGGGCTTCTGGTACGGCGACTACTACGGCGCCCTGGCCTTCGAAGTGAACAGGGACATCGTCAAGAATCCCCCCAAGGACTGGAGCGATCTGCTGAAGCCCGAATACAAGGGCCAGGTGGCCCTGGCCGGCGATCCCCGCACCGCCAACCAGGCCATCATGTCCGTGGGTGCCGCGGCGCTGGCCAACGGCGGCAGCTTCGACAAGGTGCAACCCGGCCTGGAGTTCTTCAAGAAGCTGAACGGTGTCGGCAACTTCGTGCCCATCATCGCCGTGCCCGGCACCGTGGCCTCCGGCGAGACGCCCATCACCATCCGCTGGGACTACAACGCCCTCAGCAACCGTGACAAGAGCGCTGGCAACCCCACCATCGACGTCATCATCCCCAAGTCCGGCGTGGTGGCGGGCGTCTATATCCAGGCCATCAGCGCCTTCGCGCCGCACCCGAACGCCGCGCGGCTGTGGATGGAGTACCTCTACTCCGACGAGGGCCAGCTGATCTGGCTGAAGGGGTACGGCCACCCTGTGCGTTTCAATGACCTGGCCAAGCGCAACGCGATCCCCGCCGACCTGAGCGCCAAGCTGCCGCCCGCGTCCGCCTATGCGACGGCCGTCTTCCCCAGCATCGAGAAGCAGGATTCCGCGAAGAAGTTCATTGCCGAGAACTGGGACAAGGTCGTCAACGTCAGCGTGCAGAAGAAGTAGATCTTGGAAGCCACAGAACTCGCCTTGTCCTCTGGCAAGGAGGCGCCGACTTACCGCCTCCTTGCCCGGCGGGGAGCCCGGCGCTGGCTCGGGCTCCTGCCTTTCCTGGGCTTCGCCCTGGCCTTCATGATCCTGCCCTGCGCCACGATCCTGGTGGGCAGCTTCCAGGATGCCGAAGGGCACTTCACCCTAGCCAACTTCGCCCACCTAGCCCGCCCCTCCATCATGAGCGCCTACCTCGTCACCATCGAGGTCTCCGCGGCCTCGGCCCTGGGCGGCACACTGCTGGGCTTCCTGCTGGCCTATGCCATCACGCTGGGCAGGCTGCCGAAGGAGCTGCGCTCCATGCTGCTCACCTTCTGCGGCGTGGCCTCCAACTTCGCGGGCGTGCCCCTGGCCTTCGCGTTCATCGCCACCCTGGGGCGCATGGGCATGGTGACCTTCGTGCTGAAGAATGTCTTCGGGCTCAATCTGTACGAGATGGGCTTCAACCTCTACAGCTTCTGGGGCCTCTGCCTCACCTACCTCTACTTCCAGCTGCCCCTGATGGTGCTCATCATCACTCCCGCCCTGGACGGCGTCCGCCGCGAGTGGCGGGAGGCCTCCGAGAGCCTGGGGGCTTCGAAATACCAGTACTGGCGCCAGGTGGCGCTGCCCATCCTGATGCCATCCCTGCTCTCCTCCGCCATCCTCCTCTTCGGGAACGCCTTCGGGGCCTACGCCACGGCCTACGCCCTCACCGGCGGCCTCCTGAACCTGGTGCCCATCCTCATCGGCGCGCAGATCCAAGGAGATGTGCTGCACGACCCCAACCTCGGGTATGCCCTTGCACTGGGCATGGTGGTGGTCATGGGCCTCAGCATCCTCGCCTACCGCACGCTCCAGAAGCGCTCCTCCCGGTGGCTCGCATGAAGAGGCAGCGAAGACATGCCTTGCGGCAGAGCGGCTGGGCCTGGCTGTGGATGACCCTGGGCTCCCTCTACTTCCTCATCCCCCTGCTGGCGACCTTCCTCTTCTCCCTCCGGGGGAAGAAGGGCGTGCTCGGCTTCACGGCCTATGCGAAGGTCTTCGCCGACCCGCAGTTCCTGCAGACCTTCGCCTTCTCCTTCCGGATGGCCCTGCTGACCATCGTGGTGGGTCTGGCCTTGATCCTGCCCACGATGATCTGGGTGCATCTGCGGGCGACCTGGGCCAAGCCCATCCTGGAGACCTGCTCCCTGATCCCCTTCGTCATTCCGCCCATCGTGCTGGTCTTCGGCTTGATCCGCATGTACGGGGTCCTGTCCTTCACCCTGGTCTCCAGCCCCTTCCTGCTGGTGGCGGGCTATGTGGTGCTCGCCTTCCCCTACATCTACCGCGCAGTGGATGCAGGGCTGCGGGCCATCGACCTGAAGGGCCTGACGGAGGCTGCGCAAAGCCTCGGCGCGGGCTGGGGCACGATCCTCTTCCGTGTGCTGCTGCCGAACCTACGGATCTCGCTCCTCAGCGCGGTGTTCCTCACCTTCTCCATCGTCATCGGCGAGCTCACCCTCGCCGTGATGCTGGCCTGGCCCGCCTTCGGCCCCTACATGGCCCTGGTGGGCCGAGACCTTGCCTTCGAGCCCGCGGCTCTGGCCATCCTCAGCTTCCTGCTCACCTGGGGTCTCATCGGGCTGATCCAGTTCGCGAGCCGAAGTCTCGCAGGCCAAGGTTCCGCCCTGGGCGGCACGCACTGAACCGGAGCTTTCCATGGCATTCCTTGAACTGAAAAATCTCGTAAAGCGCTTCGGAGCCACCACGGTGGTGGACGACTTCAACCTCGACATCCAGGAGGGCGAGTTCATGTCCTTCCTGGGCGGCTCCGGCTGCGGCAAGACCACCACCCTGCGCATGGTGGCGGGCTTCGAGACGCCCTCGGAGGGCAGCATCCGCATTGCGGGCGTCGAGGTGGCCTCAGTGCCGCCCAACCAGCGCGGCGTGGGCATGGTGTTCCAGAACTACGCCCTGTTCCCCAACATGACCGTGCGCCGCAACATCGCCTTCGGGCTGAAGGTGACGGGCTGGAAGGCTGCGGAGACCGAACGCCGGGTGGACGAGATGCTGGAGCTGATCCACATGGGGGAGTTCGGGGAGCGCTACCCCCACCAGATGTCGGGCGGCCAGCAGCAGCGCGTGGCCCTGGCCCGGGCCCTGGCGCCCAGGCCGAAGATCCTCCTGCTGGATGAGCCCCTCTCCGCCCTGGACGCGAAGATCCGCG
This sequence comes from uncultured Mesoterricola sp., assembly GCA_964479495.1. Classification (GTDB taxonomy): domain Bacteria; phylum Acidobacteriota; class Holophagae; order Holophagales; family Holophagaceae; genus UBA1801. The sequence goes on along the minus strand of CAYZND010000227.1, from coordinate 2,267 downwards.
GCCGGCTCCGCGAGGAGATCCGCGCCATCCAGCGCCAGACGGGCATCACCACGGTCTACGTCACCCATGACCAGGAGGAGGCGCTCTCCCTCTCCGACCGCATCGTGGTCATGCGCGCCGGCAAGATCGAGCAGGTGGGCACGCCCTTCGAGATCTACAACCGTCCCGCCAATGCCTTCGTCGCCTCCTTCATCGGGACGCTGAACGTCTTGGATGCCATGGTGATGGACTCCGCTCAGGGGCGCCTCCTTGTGAGCGGTCAGGAGGTGGTGGCGGCAGGTCCCGTCCCAGCGGGCCGCGCGGTGAAGCTCTCCCTGCGCCCCGAGATGCTCTCCCTCGAGCATCATCCGCACCACGAGAACCGCCTGCGGGGAACCCTCTCCAACGTGATCTTCCTGGGCTCCATCGTGCGCCTGGTGGTGGGCACGACAGACCAGGACCTGGTCCTCGACACCTTCAACACCCCGCGTCTGGCGCTGCCGCCGCTGGGTGCTCCAGTGTCCGTGGGCTTCCCGCGGGAAGCCTGCCTGGTGGTGGAGTAGCTCCGGGCAGCCGCCGCCGGTGCTTGACCCGATCACCGCTTCACCCTTTAGCCTCCTCCCACCGGTCCAGACGAACCGCTGCGGGCCGGCAGGGAGGAAGCCATGGATCGTCCACGCATCATCAACCGGAACTACGGTCTTCTCTGGACCGCGAGCCTCGTCTCCCAGGCCGGGGACACGTTCTACGCCATCGCGCTGGCCTGGTTCGTCCTGGAGCAGACCCGCTCTCCGGCCGCCATGGGCCTCTACCTGGTGGCGTCCTACCTGCCCGGCTTCCTGATCAGCCCCTGGGTAGGCGTCCTCATCGACCGCTCCGACCGTAAGCGCCTTCTCGTGGCGGCGGATCTCGTGCGTGGGTTCGTGGTCGCGCTCGCCGCCGCCGCCGCGCTCTCCGGCCGCCTGGCCCTCTGGCACGTGCTCGGCGTGGCGGTCCTCCTCTCGGTCTGCTCCGCCTTCTTCAATCCCACGGCGCGGGTGGTGATCCCCCGGATCGTGCCGGACGACCGGCTGGTCCAGGCCAACGCCGGCATGCAGCTCATTTCCGGGGCCACCTCCGTCGCGGGGCCCCTGCTCGGGGCCGCGTGCCTCGGGCTCACGGGCTATGCGGGCGCATTCCTGGCCAACGCCCTCTCCTTCCTCGTCTCCGGGGGGCTCATCGCCTGCATGGGACCGGCACTCCAGCGCGTCTCCACGACACCCTCCGGCGACCACGCCGCCGGCGTCCGGGGCGGGTTCCGCTTCCTGGCGGACCGACCACGGCTGCTGCTCATCCTCGGGGTGGTGTTCGGCGTCCACCTGCTCTTCGGGAGCCTTGCCGTGATCCTGCCCTTCCTGGCGGACCAGCTTTCCGGGCGCGGGATCCTCAACCTGGGGATGCTGGAGGCGGGCATGGGGACCGGAATCATCGCCGGGTCCATGCTGTTGGGATTCTTGAGGCTGCAGGCCGGGGAGCGTCTGCTCTACCGCATCCTGGCGCTGATGGGAGCCGGGCTCCTCGGGCTGGGCCTCTTCCGGATCGCCACGCTGACCTCGCCCATCGCCTATGCGGCGGCCATGCTCCTGACCGGGATCTGCGTATCCGTGGCCTCAGTCTCCTGGACCACCGTCCTGCAGCGCAGCGTGCCCGAGGACATGGCCGGCCGCGTCTTCTCCCTGGCCGCCTCCATCGGGAACATCGCGCTCACCCTGGCCTACGGGGCGGCAGGGGTGCTGCTGCACATCGTCTCCTTGCCGGCCGTGCTGGCCACCTCCGGTCTGCTGATCATCACCCTCGGCTTGGCCGCTGCGGTCTATACGTCCCGCGGTCTGGAAGCGGCGGATGCCTCCTCCTGAAGCATCCCGCCGGGATCGCTGGCACCCGTCCGCTGCGCGAAGTGCGGCGCGTCGCCCCACTGATTAAGGGCCACGGTCCGCCCCACGCTCTCCACGCGGCCCATGAGGCAGCCGCGGCACTCGTCGCGGCCTTCGTCCATGCAGGGCTTGCCATCGTAGAGCTGGTAGTTCGCCCGCGCGTGCACCGGCGTGAGGTTCGGCATGGTCACGTTGGCGCCGTAGCTCAGGCCCTTCTCGCGCCCGTCGGGCACCATGGCCTGCAGGGCGGTGGTGGCGGCGATGTTCACGTCGGGGCACACCAGGCGCACCACGGCGATCATGTTGAGGGCCAGCTGCAGCAGCCCCTCCTTGGGAAGGGGCTGGGTCCAGTCCTTCATGGGCGTATCGGGGTGG
>CAYZND010000226.1:4780-5994 GCA_964479495.1 uncultured Mesoterricola sp. | reverse complement strand
CCTTCGATGTCGTCGCGTGCGAGCCCGGAGACCGGCCCGAGGCACCCAGGGCGCTCTGCGCCATCAACCACCGACCTCGCCGTGGGAGCGAGAAGGAGCCAACGCCATGAAGCTGCCGTCCCTGCCCGTCCTGGATCCGGCCCGCAAGCCCGCCATCCAGGCCCACCTCGACGACCTCACCAAGCCCCTGGGCGCCCTGGGGCGCCTGGAGACCCTGGGCCTCCAGCTCGCCTGGATCGCCGGGGACATCCGCCCGGCGGATCCCGAGGCCTTCATCCTCACCTTTGGGGGAGACCACGGCATCGCCAGGCACGGCGTCTCGGCCTTCCCCCAGGAGGTGACTCCCCAGATGGTGGCCAACATGGCCTTCGGCGGGGCGGCCATCAACGTGTTCAGCCGTGCCAACCGCATCCAGCACCGCGTCATCGACGTAGGCGTGGCCTCGGCCTGCGAGTACCCGGGCGTCTCCCAGCGCAACGTCGTGCGCGGCACCGCGGACCCCCTGGCCGGCCCAGCCATGACCCGGGACCAGGCGGAAGCCTCGATCCAGGCGGGCATGGACGAAGTGGCGGCCCTGGACCACTCGGGTTTCGCCCTCCTGGGGCTGGGCGAGATGGGCATCGCCAACTCCGCCATTGCGGCGCTGCTGGTGAGCGTCTTCGCGGAGATCGAGCCCGAATACTCCGTGGGACCCGGCACCGGCGTGAAGGGCGAGGCGCTCAACCACAAGCTGCATGTCATCAAGCGCGTGCTGGACCGCCACCGGCCGGAGGCCAAGGATCCCATCGGGGCCCTGGCCGCCGTGGGCGGCGCAGAGTTCGGCGCCATGGCGGGGGCCATGATCGCCGGCGCCGCGCGCGGGTGGGCCGTGATCGTGGACGGCTACATCGCCGGGGCGGCTGCCCTGGTGGCGCTGGCCCTGGAGCCCAGGCTGAAGGACTTCCTGGTCTGGAGCCACCGCAGCGCCGAGCCCGGCGCCCGCAAGCTCCTGGAGAAGCTGGCCATCGAGCCCGTGCTGGACCTGAACCTGCGCCTCGGCGAAGGGACCGGCGCCGCCCTGGCCGTGCCCATCCTGCGCAGCGCCTGCGCCATGATGCGCGAGATGGCCACCTTCAGCGGCGCCGGCGTCAGCAAGCAGAGCTGAGCCACGAAGGAGAAGCTGGTTTAGCCACGAAGGGCCACGAAGCCGCCCTTCGGGCTGACACGAAGAAAAG
>CAYZND010000226.1:3480-4680 GCA_964479495.1 uncultured Mesoterricola sp. | reverse complement strand
CTTCGTGGCCCTTCGTGGCCCTTCGTGGCTCATGATCTTTTTGCCTGAACCCCTTCGTGGCCTCTGAGGACTTTCCATGCGCTCGCTCATCGCCGCCTTCCGTTTCCTGACGCGTCTTCCGGTGCCCGGCCCGGAGACGCGTGCGGAGGAACTTTCGGGCGCCGTGGGCTGGTTCCCGGTGGTGGGGGCCTTCGTGGGGCTCGCCACGGCGGGGGTCTTCGTGGCCTCGCTGCGCCTCTGGAGCGCCCCCGTGGCGGCGGCCCTGGCGGTGGCCTTCGGGCTGTTGCTCACGGGGGGCTTCCATGAGGACGGCTTCACGGATGCCGCAGACGGCCTGGGGGGCGGTTGGACCAAGGAGCGGGTGTTGGAGATCATGAAGGACAGCCGCATCGGCGCCTACGGGGCCATGGCCCTCTGGTGCACCCTGACGCTGCGCTGGACGGCCCTGTGGAGCCTGGAGGCGAAGGCCCTCTGGGCCCTGCCCCTGGCCATGGTGTGGGGGCGCTGGTCCATCTCCGTCATCCTCCGGCTGCTGCCCTCCATCTCCCAGGGGCTGGCCAAGGAGGTCCACAAGGGGCTGGGCTGGTGGCCCTTCGTGCTGTCCACCCTGCTGCTGGGGGCGGCGAACGCGGTGGCCTGGCACTGGAGCGGGATGAACCTGCTGCGGCCCGCCGTGGCCTCGGTGGCAGTGGTACTGGTCTGGGTCCTCTACCTGCGTCGCCGCCTGGGGGGGCATAGCGGCGACCTGCTCGGGGCCGGGAATCAGCTGGTGGAGGCCGCGGCCCTGCTAGCCTTGTTGGCGAAGTGAGGTCGGATTTGGAGAAAAGCTGCACACGGGGGACCTTGGGGGAGGTGTGGTGACGCCCCTCTTCCTATTGCGGCATGGACGGGGCCCCATCCGCGACCGAGCGAGGCGAGGAGCGGGAGCAGCGTGCAGGGCACGGTGCGATCTGGGGGTAGTCGGCGAAGCCGCGGTGGGCCTGGAGGTGATGTGGTAACGCCCCTGTTTCTGTTGCGACACGGCCCCACGGTGGCCTCCCAGGGCGGCGCCCCCCTGGGGCGGCTGGACCTCCCGGTCACGCCCGAGGGGCATGCCCAGTGGCCGCGTGTGAAGGCGGTGCTCCTGAACCTGGGCATCCAGCGCGTGCTCACCTCGGACCTCGCCCGTGCCCGGGACCATGCCCTGGACCTGGGACTGCC
>CAYZND010000226.1:0-3380 GCA_964479495.1 uncultured Mesoterricola sp. | reverse complement strand
TTCCTGGGGCTGCCCCTGGAGCGGGCCCTGGACCTGGCCTGGCAGCCCTATGGCCTCACCGCCCTGGAGGTCTTCGGTCCCAACCGGGGTCTGCTGCGCTTTCATAATCGCGTCCTGGGCTGACGGGGGGCTTTCGCAATCCCAAGCGGGCCCATCCAGGGCAAGGATCTGTCACCTGTGCCCGGGGACCGGACTCTAATTGCTCGAAACGGCGGGTCGGTTCAGGACGCGAATCATGGGCATGCATGGCTGGATCCAGCGGTGGATGCGCGCTGCGGCGGTGGCTTCCGCGCTGCCCGTCTGGCTCATGGCCTCCGAGGTCCAGCCGTTGACCTTCAACACCCAGGAGTTCGCACCCTTCACCTACCTTCGGGGAGGGGCCGTGGCCGGGCCGGCCGTGGAGGTGATCCGGGCCGTGTGCCAGGACATGGGACAGCCCTGCCAGTTCAACCTGATGCCCTGGGCCCGGGCCCAGGTGGATGTGCGGACCGGGCATGCAGACGCTCTCTTCCTCATCGGGTGGAACCCGGAGCGAGCCACCTGGCTGAACCCGTCCCTGCCGCTGTTTGCGTCCGAGTACGGCTTCTTCGTGCAAGTCTCCGACCCGCTGGTATTCCGGGATATGGCCCAGCTCAGCGGGTATACCGTGGCGGTCTATGGGCCCTCCAACACTTCCCTGACCTTGGAAGGGATCCAGCATCAGGCCCCCGGCCTGTCCATTGATCGGACCCTAGACGATGATGCGGCCTTCCGGAAGCTGGAGGCGGGACGGGTCGGAGCCGTGTTCTCCAACAAGGAAGTGGGGCTGGCCCACATCCAGGAAATGGGTCTGCGGAATGTGCGCTACGCCGGGATGCAGTCCCAGGTGAAGTACGTCGTTGGCTTCTCGAAGGCCCTGGTGCCCAAGGCCACGCTGGAGCGCTTCAACGGGGCCTACCGGAAGCTGCTGCGCACCGGCGCGATCCGCAGGATCCTCGCGCCCCACCGCATGGAACCGGCACCCCTGAACTGAGCATGCGCCTGGCTGCGTCCCGTGTCGTCAGGCCCCCACCGCCTCCACGCGGTTCCTTCCCCGGGACTTGGCCAGGTAGAGTGCTTGGTCCGCCTTGAGGATCAGGTTCAGGGCGTTGGCTCCGGCTTCGGGAACCTCCGTGGCGATGCCGGCGCTGATGGTCACCTGGGAGGAGACCTCGGACTTCTCGTGGGGCAACCGCAACTCCCGCACCCGCTCCTGCATGCGCTCGGCCATGCGCTGGGCCCCCGCCTGGTCCGTGCCCGAGAGCACCGCCACGAACTCCTCCCCTCCGTAGCGCGCCACCATGTCACCGGGGCGGTTGAGCACCTGGAGGGCCTGGGCGATCTGCTTCAGGCACTGGTCCCCGGCCAGGTGGCCGTAGTGGTCGTTGTAGCGCTTGAAGAAGTCCACGTCGATCATGACCAGGGAGATCCACTTGTGCTCGCGGCAGGCCCGGCGCCACTCCAGCTCGTAGAAGTGCTCGAAGCTCCGGCGGTTGGGGATGGCCGTGAGGCCGTCGTGGTTGGAGATCCGCTCCAGCATGGAGTTGGCCTCCTCCAGCTGCCGACGGCTCTCCACAAGGGCCCGCTCCGCCTTCACGCGGGCGGAGATGTCCCGGTAGATGCCGAAGACCGCCACCTGGCGTCGGCACGTGACGATGGGTACCCCCAGGAGGGAGACATGCACCAGGGAGCCATCCTTGCGCTTGCGCACGGCTTCCAGGGAGAACTTCTGGCCGTGGGCCACCGCCTCGGTGATGGTGGTGGCTTCCTCCCGGAACTCCTCGGGGGCCACCAGGTCGTCGATGAAGCGGCCGATGGCCTCCTCCTCGCTGTAGCCGAACAGGCGGCTGAACTCCCGGTTGACCTTGACGATGCAGCCCACGTTGTCCGAGAGCACGATGGCCTCCGGAATCTCCTGGAAGAGGTTCACGAAGTACTCGTTGTCCACGTCCATCCCTTTGGCGGGCGGTTCCGGGGGTGCGAACACGGTGGGCTCCAGGGCGGGCATCCGGGGAACCGGATGGAAGGGTCGGGAGGGGCTCTGGCATTCTACGAACAGATACCACCCGCTTTCCATTCCCGGTTTTTTCGGCCCAGGAGCAATCCTCCGCAAGGCGGAGGGGCTTGTCTTGCCAGAGCGGCATGGGCGTGTGACCCTGGAGGTTCTACATCACGTGCTGGATGCACGGGAAGCAGGTGAGAGTCCTGCGCTGCCCCGCAACGGTATGCACACCGGTCCAGGTTTGGCTGTTCGGATCGGGAGACTTGACCGGAGCCACTGAGGCGCGACCTCGGGAAGGCTGCCGGGAACCTCGCAAGAGGTTCGTCGTGTGCGAGCCCGGAGACCGGTCCGGCCGATCCCAACCCTGCCGAGGGAGCAGGCGGACGGGCCCCTCCGGTACGTCCCCCATCCCCGGCTCCATGCGTGGAGGCATGCGATGGGCAGCACCCGACTCACCTTCCTGTTGGCTCTGGGAGCCACCCTCACGGCGGCCGGGACCGAGCCGCCCATCCGCAAGTCCGACGTGGGACCCACCATGACGGTGACGGCGGAAGCGGAGCCGGTGGAGAACGCCAAGACACCAAACCCAGTCGTGGTCATCGACCGGGAAGCGATCGAGCGGAGCGGCGCGGAAACGGTGACCGATCTGCTGAAGCAGGCGTTCCCTGGGCAGATCCTCTCCAATGGGGGTGTGGGGACCACCACATCCATGCACCTTGGCGGCGCACGTACCCAGGATGTGGTGGTGACCCTGGATGGAATCCGCCTAACAGATCCATCAGGGATGGGAAGTGTGAATCTGAGCAGCCTGGGATTGGCAGGCATCGACCGCGTGGAGGTGGAGACAGGGGCAAGTTCTTCGAGATTCGGAGCTGAGGCCATGGGCGGTGTAGTGGCCCTCTACTCGTCGGGGTCGGCCCCAAAGGGTTTCTCGGGTAGCGTAGCCCAGAAGATCGGTAATCAAGGTATTCGTGGGCTTCAGGCGAACACCGCCTACGGTTGGGATAGCGGCTGGCTGAGGGTGTCCGGTGACGGTTACCGCGAAGAACAGGCCACCCCGACTGAGGACCCCTTCCGCACGGTCGGCACGTTCTTGGGCCTGGGACAGCAGCTGGGTTCCGACAGTCTCCTCACACTCTCGTATCGGAATGTCTACACGGGGGTACCAGTTCCCTATCGCACGGTTTCGCCCACCAGTCGAGTCTACGACGAGGACCGAGAGTCAACAACGCGCAGCCAGCAATGGGTAGGTTCCCTTCGCACGACGTTTTCTCCAGGGTGGATGGGTGAACTATCCCTGGGGCATGTCCTGTTGAATCGAAGAGAGCCCAAGAATCCATCTGGGTTCTCACCTTACGAC
>CAYZND010000225.1:0-5997 GCA_964479495.1 uncultured Mesoterricola sp. | reverse complement strand
CTCATGGACGCCGTCGACAGCTACATTCCCGATCCCGGCCGCCCCACCGACAAGCCCTTCCTGATGCCTGTGGAAGACGTCTTCACGATCACGGGCCGCGGCACCGTCGTGACCGGCCGTATCGAGCAGGGCATCGTTCGTGTCGGTGAGGAAATCGAGATCGTGGGCATCCGTCCCACCCTGAAGAAGGTCGTGACCGGCGTCGAGATGTTCAAGAAGACCCTCGACGAAGGCCGCGCCGGCGACAACGCGGGCATCCTGCTCCGCGGTGTCGAGCGCAAGGACGTGGAGCGCGGTCAGGTGCTCGCCAAGGTCGGCAGCATCACGCCCCACACCAAGTTCACGGCGGCGGTCTACGTCCTGAACAAGGAAGAGGGCGGACGCCACACCCCCTTCTTCAACAAGTACCGTCCCCAGTTCTACTTCCGCACCACGGACGTCACGGGTTCCATCACCCTGGAAGCCGGTCGCGAGATGGTCATGCCCGGTGACAACGTCACCCTGACGGTCGAGCTCATCCAGCCCATCGCCATGGAAAAGGGTCTCAAGTTCGCCATCCGCGAAGGCGGCCGCACGGTCGGTTCTGGCCGCGTGGACGAAGTCATCGAGTAGTCTTCACCTGAAGGAATATCGCCATGCGCGACATCATCCAGCTCCAGTGCACCGAGTGCAAGCGCAAGAACTACACGACCACCAAGAACAAGAAGACCACCACGGGCAAGCTGGAGTTCAAGAAGTTCTGCCGCTTCTGCGGTGGCCACAAGGTTCATCGCGAGGCCAAGTGATGCGGATCCCCCGGGCCCGCTTCGGCGGGCCCGGATCTGGTTCGTTGGAAGTTGTATAGGGGAGTAGCTCAGCTGGTAGAGCAGCGGACTCCAAATCCGCAGGTCGCGGGTTCGAACCCTGTCTCCCCTGCCACTTCTTGCTTCGGCCCCGGCCTTCCGTGCTGGGGCCGCTTTTATGATCGCCAGCCCTCTTGGGGTGTTCCTTGATCTCCACCATTAAAAGACAGGCCAAAGATCTCTGGGCCGAGCTGGATCGCGTTGATTGGCCTGGCAAGGAGAAGGTGCTGAGCGCGACGTATGCCGTCGTCGCCGTTTCGCTCTTCGTGGGGTTCTTCCTCTGGGGCGCGGACCTGCTCATCTCCTGGGGGATGAAGTTCATCCTCCCGCATCAATAGTCCGGAGGACGAGATGACCGATCTCATCGGCACCCAGCAGGAGATGGCCGCGACCGAACAGGTCGCCGAGCAGAAGCTTGCCTGGTTCATCATCCACACCTATTCAGGCTACGAAGCCAAGGTGATGGAGAGCCTGCGCCAGCGGATCAAGATGGAAGAGCGCTCCGAGCATTTCGGGGACATCCAGATCCCGGAAGAGACCTACGAAGAGATGAAGGTGGACGCCAAGTCCGGTCGCAAGGAGCGCGTCCTCAAGAAGCGCAAGTCCTTCCCGGGATACCTCCTTGTCCAGATCGCCGTCACGAAGAAGGGCTCCGGCTATGAGATGGAAGATGCCGACTGGCATCTGGTCCGGAATACGCCGAAGGTCACCAGCTTCGTGGGGGCCAACAAGAAACGGCCCACGCCTCTGACGGATGATGAAGTCCGCCAGATCATGAACCACACGGAAGAGACCCAGGAGCGGCCGAAGCCGAAGTTCCACTTTGAAAAGGGTGAAAAGGTGCGTATCATAGACGGCCCCTTCGCCAATTTCGAAGGGGACGTGGAAGAGATCCACGAGGAGCGCTCCACCATCAAGGTGATGGTGACGGTGTTCGGTCGAAGCACTCCGGTGGAGCTCGATTTCATCCAGGTCGAAAAGCGCTAGCGGAGCGACCTGCACTCACAACCGGTGGCGCGGTGAACCTGCCGCCCACACTTCATGGCAACAGTCGCCGGCATGCGCCGGAATCCGTTGCGGACAAGGAAGCCAACCATGGCCAAGAAGATTACGGGCTACATCAAGCTGCAGCTCCCCGCCGGTGAAGCCACTCCGGCCCCTCCCGTGGGTCCCGCCCTCGGTCAGCACGGTGTGAACATCATGGAGTTCGTGAAGCAGTTCAACGCGAAGTCCGTGGGGCAGGTGGAAAAGGGCACCATCCTGCCCGTGGTCATCACCGTCTATGGCGACCGCAGCTTCACGTTCATCCTCAAGACCCCTCCTGCGGCCGTCCTGATCAAGAAGAAGATCGGCCTGGAGAAGGGCAGTGCGACCCCCAACAAGCAGAAGGTGGGGAAGATCACCCGGCAGCAGCTGGAGGAGATCGCCAAGGTCAAGATGCCCGATCTGAACGCCAGCTCCCTCGCGACCGCCATGAAGTCCATTGCCGGTTCCGCCCGTTCCATGGGCGTGGACGTGGTGGACTGAGCCTTTCCTAGATTTCTACGGAGACCCGCAGCGTGCGGGATTCCCGGCAACCGCGACCGTTATCGCGGGAGATCTTCAAAGCAGGAGCATTTATGGCAAAACCTGGAAAGAAGTACCGGGCTGCCGCCTCCAAGATCGAAGATCGCCAGTACGACCTCAAGGACGCCATCACCGCCATCAAGGACACGGCCTTTGCCAAGTTCGACGAGACGGTGGAGGTCCACATGAGGCTCGGCGTTGATCCACGCCACGCGGACCAGATGGTCCGCGGCACCATCGTGCTGCCCCACGGAACGGGCAAGACGATGCGCGTGGCTGTCATCGCAACCGGCGAGAAGATCAAGGACGCGGAAGCGGCCGGTGCTGACATCGTGGGCGGAGACGACCTCGTGGAGCGCATCGCAGGCGGCTTCCTCGACTTCGATGCCCTCGTGGCCACCCCGGACATGATGAAGGGTGTCGGCCGGTTGGGTAAGGTGCTGGGTCCTCGCGGCCTCATGCCGAACCCCAAGACTGGAACCGTGACCTTCGAGGTGGGCAAAGCCATCAAGGAGATCAAGGCGGGCAAGGTGGAATACCGCGTCGACAAGACCGGTATCATCCACGCGCCCGTCGGGAAGCTCTCCTTCGGCGTCGAAAAGCTGCTGGAGAACGCCAAGGCTCTCATCGAGGCCGTCAACAAGGCGAAACCCTCCGCCGCCAAGGGCAAGTACGTCAAGGCCATCCACATGGCCTCGACCATGGGCCCCAGCGTGACCGTGTCCACCGCTGTTGTTGAGAAGTGAGGGGACCATGGATCGCGAAACCAAACGCAATGAAGTGACTCAGCTCCAGGGGACGTTCTCCCTGGCCAAGTCTGCGGTGGTCCTGGAGTTCAAGGGCCTGACCGTCGAGAAGGACACCGCCTTCCGCAAGAGCATCCGCGAGAGCAAGGGTCAGTACCGCGTGTCCAAGAACACGCTGCTGCGCCTGGCCGTCAAGCAGACCGCCTTCGAGACGCTGTCTCCGCATTTCAAGGGCGCCACGGCCGTGGCGACCACCGAGCACGACGTCGTGGCGCTCGCCAAGGCGGTCAACAACTTCCTGAAGGACAATCCGGCCGCCATCTTCAAGGGCGCCATCCTCGACGGGAAGAATGTCACCGCCCAGGAGTTCAAGATCATCGCCGAACTCCCCAGCCGCGAAGTGCTCATCAGCAAGCTGCTCTACCTCATGCAGTACCCTGTCTCCGGCTTGGCCCAGGTCCTGGACCAGATCCGGAAGCAGAAGGAAGGCGCGGCTTAGTCCGTTTTCTCAACCCCGAACCCTAAAATTTCAAGAGAGGAGTTATCCATGGCTCTCACTGCTGATCAGTTGATCCAGGAAATTGAAACCATGACCGTGCTCGAGCTGGCCAATCTGGTCAAGGCCCTCGAGGAGCGTTTCGGCGTCAGCGCTGCTGTTGCTGCCGCTCCCGCCGCTGGTGGCGCCGCCCCGGCTGCCGCCGTCGAAGAGCAGACCGAGTTCAACGTCGAGCTGACCGATGCCGGCGCCAACAAGCTGAACGTCATCAAGGCGGTCCGCGAGATCGTTGCCGGCCTGGGCCTCAAGGAAGCCAAGGACCTGGTCGACGGCGCTCCCAAGGTCGTCAAGGAAAGCGTTTCCAAGGAAGAAGCTGCCAAGATCAAGGAAAAGCTCGAAGCCGCTGGCGCCAAGGTCACGGTCAAGTAGCCCGGCTGCGCCCAGAAACGCAAAGCGCGAGGCGCCGGGGGGAATTCCCCGCGCTTTGCGCTTTGCGTCCCTATCTGGAAGTGGTATGCTTATTTCTTGCGCCCGAGTCAAGATGTCGGGTGATCGGGTCTCCGTCAAACACGAAGGGCTTCGGTTGCAACACATACTGTGCACCAGCACCTCCAGGGCATTCGCGTCGACATCCCTCGGCAGAGGGGGGATGGTCGGCCTTTGGCCTGTTCAGGACCCCTGTTTTTGCCCATCCCATCCCGTGAATGCCCCGGGACGGACCTCGTTCCGTACCAGCCGCATCTGGAGTGAATCATGAGCGTTCAGCAGAACATCTATCGTCAGCGTGTCCAGTTCTCGAAGATCCGCTCACTGGTTCCCATCCCGAACCTGATCGACATCCAGAAGCGAAGCTACGACGAGTTCCTGCAGATGAACCTGCTCCACGAGGAGCGGGAGAATCGTGGTCTCAAGGCAGTGTTCGATTCCATGTTCCCGGTCCACAACGGGAAGAACGCCGACGGGGTTGATGCCTCCCTCGAGGTCGAGTTTGTCGACTACACCGTGGGCCACTGGGCCTGCAAGTGCGGCAAGAACGAGGGGCTGGCCCACCTGCGCACCACCTGCAAGAGCTGCGGCTATCACATTGTGGCCGAGCATCCCAAGGATCCGACCGTGGACTGCCCCAAGTGCGGCAGCCGCAACAAGAATGCTGCCACCATCTGCGATGTGTGCAACGAGCCCGTGGGCCTGCACTCCAAGATGAGCATGGAGGAGTGCGTCGAGCGCGGCGCCACCATGTCCGCACCCCTCAAGATCCGCGTCCGTCTGAACCAGTTCGACAAGGACGACAAGGGTAACCGAAAATACAAGCAGAGCCAGGAGTCCGAGGTCTACTTCGGCGACATCCCCACCATGACCGATCGGGGCACGTTCATCATCAACGGCACCGAACGCGTGATCGTGTCCCAGCTGCACCGCAGCCCCGGTGTCTTCTTCGCCATCGCCCCCGACAAGTCCCTCTACAGCGCCCAGGTCATTCCGTACCGCGGCAGCTGGATCGAGTTCGAACTCGACACCAAGGGTCTGCTCTATGCCCGCATCGATCGCAAGCGCAAGTTCCTCGGCGCGACCTTCCTGCGCTCCCTGGGGCTCTTCGACGAGAAGCTCGCCGACAACCAGTCCCTGCTGAGCCACTTCTATACGCCCCAGCACTTCAACCTCAAGGGCGCGCACATCCACATGGCACCCAGCGAACTGCTGGTGGGGCAGAAGGCGCACGAGGACATCAAGGACCCCAAGAGCAAGGATGTCATCGTCGAGAAGGGCAAGGCCATCAGCCGCCGTTTGCTGGAGAAGATCCAGAAGGCGGGGGTGAAGCACGTGACCGTGGACCGCAGCCTGCTGGACGGCGCAGTCCTGCTGGAGGATGTGGTCAACCTCAACACTGGCGAGGTGCTGCTCGAGGCCAATGACACCTTCGTGCAGACCCATCTCGAGATGTTCCTGGCCAACAACGTCCAGGACTTCACGGTCTGCTTCCCCGAGCTTGATCCCACCGGCAAGGTCTTCAGCGAGACGCTATCCAAGGACCACACCGAGGACTCCGAAGAGGCGGCGAAAGAACTCTTCAAGAAGATCCGCCCCGGCGAGCCCGCCACCTTGGAATCCAGCAAGAAGCTGCTCTACTCCATGTTCTTCGACCCGCAGAAGTACGATCTGTCCAAGGTGGGTCGCCACAAGATGAACGCGAAGCTCGGCCTGGAGACGGACCTGGATCTCCGGACCCTGCGCACCGAGGACTTCATCCACACCGTCCACTACCTCCTGCGCCTGAAGAAGTACGACACGACGCGCTCCGAGCGCACCGATGAAGTGGCCCCGGTCCGCAAGGACGACATCGACCACC
>CAYZND010000224.1:1795-6013 GCA_964479495.1 uncultured Mesoterricola sp. | reverse complement strand
TCTGGAGCGGGCGATCGGGATCGAACCGACGACGTTCAGCTTGGGAAGCTGACATTCTGCCACTGAATTACGCCCGCAAGGCTCAACCATGCTAGCGGGATCGGTCCTGTCTGACCAGAGGGGGCGATGGTGAGGTTGGAAGATGTTCGCGATTAAGTGATTTTCCATGCTTGGCCGAAAGGACTATAGTCGAAGGAGTTATTCGTTCACTGGAATGCATTCAACCGGTCGGAGGCTTGGCTATGAGGCATCGGCAGTCAGGACATGGATTCACGCTCATCGAGGCAGCAGTGGCCATCGCGGTGGTGGCGATCCTCTCGGGCATCATCGTCCCGCTCGTGGTCAAGAACCTGCGGGACAGCCAGCGGGCCCGGGCGCTGAATGATGTGCAGGTCATTTCGGCCGCCGTGGCCAGCCAACTCAAGGACACGGGCACTCGCCCGAGGGCCGGGATCGCGCTGGGTGGTGTGCCTTGGGGTTCCGGAACCACGCCCGCCACTCTGGCTCCCACCAACGCCACCATCGCCGCTGCCAACACGTTCACGGCCCTGTTCGCGGGAGCCTCGACAAATGCCCTGCAGAACATGTTCGGCTACCCGAACGGCACCACCGTGAACGCGGAGTTCGCCTACAAGGGACCCTATTTGGCCCAGGATGTGGCCCAGAAGACGGACCCCTGGGGTCGCAGCTACATGCTGCTGGGCTACAACCAGAACGGACAGACCAACAGCCTTCCCATCTATGTGGTCTGCGCTGGCCCCAACAACAGCATCGCTCCGGCCAACTGGAATGGCGGCATGGGCCCCGCAAACGGGAACTGGAACCTGGCGGCGGCGGGCGGAATGAGCGCAGACGACATCTTCGTCCGGATCAACTGAGCGGTTCCGGCATGCGCGGCGGCCCGTTCCGGAATCGTTCCCGGGGCGGGCCGTCTGACACAAACGGTGAATGAACACTCCTAGGAGTACGAATGGCCGAGAAGCCCCGCAAGATGCTTGGTGAGCGCCTGCTGGAGCGGGGCATCCTGACGGAGCGCCAACTGGAGCTGGCCGTCCGCGAGCAGAAGCGGACCGGAGCCATGCTGGGCGAGATCCTGACCCAGCTCGGCCTCCTGACCCCCCAGATGCTCTCGGCGGTGCTAGCGGAGCAGGGCGGGGTGAGCTACATCGACCTGGCCGATGCAGACATCTTGCCCGAGGTCACGGCGCTCGTGCCCGAATCCATGGCCCGGCGGCTCAACGTGCTGCCGGTCTCGAAGGATGGGGACGGTCTGCTGCTGGCCATGGGCAACATCTACGACATCCAGGCCATCTCGGAAGTGGAATCCATGGCCCGCCTGCGTGTCCGGGTGGTCGGCGCCGCCGAGGATGACATCCAGGCGAAGATCAACGAGGCCTACGGGGAGCGCAAGACCATCGAGGAGATCATCGAGGAGGTGATCCAGGCCGCGGTAGGGGATACCCGGGACGCCGAGGCCGAGCTGCCCGTGGTGCGCCTCGTGGACCAGCTGATGATCAAGGCCGTGCGGGATCGGGCGACGGATCTCCATGTGCAGCCCGCAGAGCGGACGATGCTGACGCGCTTCCGGGTGGATGGGACGCTGGTCCAGGGCCCGAGCCTGCCCAAGGCCGTGCAGGCCGGCGTCATCGCCCGGCTGAAGATCATGGCGGAAGTGAACATCGCCGAGACACGGCTGCCCCAGGACGGCAAGTTCCAGTTTGCCTATGGCAAGCGACGGTTCGACATCCGGGCCAGCTTCCTGCCCAGCACCCACGGAGAGAAGGTGGTGCTACGACTCCTGGACAAGACCAAGCTTGTGCTCAGCCTGGATCAGCTGGGCATGCCCGACTGGGTGTTCGAGCACTTCAGCACCCTGCTGAACCGACCCCACGGCGTCATCCTGGTGACGGGGCCCACGGGCAGCGGCAAGACCACCACGCTCTACTCCGCCCTCAACAGCATCAACGGTTCCGACCGCTGCATCGTCACCGTCGAGGATCCGGTGGAATACGAGCTCCCGCTCATCACCCAGGTCCAGGTGAACGTGAAGGCCGGGTTGACCTTCGCGGCCGGACTTCGGTCCATCCTCCGGCAGGACCCGGACATCATCCTCATCGGGGAGATTCGCGATGGCGAGACCGCTTCCATCGCCGTCCGGGCCGCGCTCACGGGACACCTGGTGCTTTCCACGCTCCACACCAACGACCCGGCGGGGGCCATCCCTCGGCTCCAGGACATGGGGCTGTCGCGCCTCGAGCTGGGGGCGGCGCTCCAGGGTGTGCTGGCGCAGCGGCTCCTGAAGGTCAACTGCCAGGCGTGCCGGACGCCCTACGAACCCGAGCCGGAGTCCCTGGCGATGCTCAAGGCCCACCAGCGCCAAGGGAACTGGGAGCGTGGCAAGGGCTGCGAGCAGTGCGGCTTCACGGGTATCAAGGGCCGTCGGCCCATCCACGACCTGCTCTTCGTGTCGCCGGCGATGCGCGAAGTGATCGCGCAGGGTGGCACCCTGGCAGAGATCGAAGCCCTGGCGCGGAAGGAAGGCAAGACCAGCCTCTTCGAGCACGCCCTGAGCCTTGCCCAGCAGGGCGTGATCCCCTTGGAAGAGGCCGTCCACGTAACCGTGGCGGAGGACTGACCATGTCCAGCTTCCGGACGAGGACCTGACCGATGCCCACCTTCTCCTTCACGGCCAAGGCCAGCGATGGACGCGTGGTGCGCGGCACCCGCATGTCCGGCAACGAGGCGGCCCTGGCCCGAGAGCTCGCGTCGGAGTCCCTGTTCCTGGTGAAGGCCGAGACGGGAAGGACGACGAGCACGAAGTCCTTCCGGGGCCCTCGCCTGAAGCGCAAGGAGCTGGTGGCCTTCCTCCTGCACGTGGGTTCCTACGTGGAGGCGGGCGTGCCCCTGCTGGCGGCCCTGGAGGACTACCGCCTCCCGGAGCAGCCGGAAGTGGATGCCGCCCTCCAGGATCTCCGTCGCCGCATCGAAGGCGGCTCGACGTTCTCGGAGGCCATGGAGGCTTATCCGACGCTCTTCACCAAGCTGCACATCAGCATGGTGCGGGCTGGAGAGTCCACGGGCCGGCTGGACGATGCCATCCGGGAGGTGGTCAAGCTGGTGGAGTGGGAAGAGGACTTCGTGGGCCAGGTCAAGCAGGCCAGCACCTATCCCATCATCGTCCTGGCCATTGTGGGGCTCGTGGTGGTGGTGGTCAGCACCTTCGCCCTGCCCATCATCATCAAGCTGCTGAAGGAGCTGAATGTCCCCCTCCCACTGCCGTCGCGCATCTTCATCGCGCTCGGCGAACTGGCGGGCTCCTGGGGCTGGCTGGTCCTGTTGGTGCTCATCGTTGGCTTCGTCTCCTTCCGCCTGGTCTTGCGCAAACCGGAAGTGCGCCTCTGGTGGGATACGGTGGTCCTTCGTCTGCCGCTCATCGGGCCCCTCGCCACCAAGCTGGCCCTCTCCCGGTTCGCTACGTTCTTCGCCGCCCAGTATCGGGCCGGCATCCCCATCATCCAGGTGCTGAAGGACTGCCAGGATGTCACCGGGAACGCCCGCCTCGGCGAATGTGTCCGCCGGATCCAGGAGGGCATCGAGGCCGGCTCCCGGCTGGCGGTGATGGCCTCCACCGTGGGTTACTTTCCTGCCCTGGTGGTGCGCATGCTCGCCATCGGGGAGGAGGCAGGCAACCTGGAGCAGACCCTTGGCAAGGTCAGCACCTACTTCGATGCGGAGGTGCGGGCGGGCATCAAGCGGTTCTTCCAGCTCCTGGAACCCATGCTGATGGTGACGCTCGCAGGTGTCGTGCTGTTTGTGGCCGTATCCATCCTGCTGCCGATCTATACCTTGATAGGGAACATCAATGCGCAGGTCAAATAGTCCAGGCTTCTCCATGATCGAGGTCGCGGTCGCCATCGGCGTCATCGCGATCCTCGCAGGCGCGGTGGCCCCATTGGCGCTGAAGGCGCTGAACCAGCAGCGGGAACAGAAGACACGGGAGAGCTTGAAGACGGCCTGGGAAGCTCTCTTTGGAGCCAAGGACCGGCGTGTCGCCAACATGCGAGCGGACTTCGGATTCAATCCGGCGGCAGGAACCTACACCCTGGGGAAGATGCTGAACCGAACCACGGCTCCCGCCCCCAACCCTCCGCCCAACTTCACCACGAACGGCGGGAGCCTCTTCAACTGGGGGTGGAACGGTCCCTACTGGACAGGTTC
>CAYZND010000224.1:0-1695 GCA_964479495.1 uncultured Mesoterricola sp. | reverse complement strand
GAGGGCAAGCTGGTGGGGCGGCTGCCGGATGCGGCCCCTGGCGTGCAGCGGCGGGCGGCCTGGGCTGCGGCCCTGGGCGATGCAGCCCCTGCGGGCACGGAGGTACAGGTCCTCTTCGGGCACGGCAGCCTCATGGTGCAGTGCCAGGACGTACCCTTCCTCAGTGCCAAGGAAGTCCGCGAGGTGGCCGAGCGGTTCGCAGGCGCCTCCAATACCGCCATTCCCCACCAGGCGGCCGGAGTGATTGATCCGGATGCCCGAGCCGAAGGCGGTCATGTGCTCTGGCTCGCCGGGCTTCCGAAGCCTGAAATGAACGACTGGGCCGAAGCCATTGCGGCGGCGGGGCTGACCTTCGCCTTTGCGATTCCGACCCAGCGGGCCATGTTGCGCGGCATGGAGGATGCCACCGACCTTCCCTCCGACCGGCTGGTGCTGACGCTGGAGCGGGGCTACCAAGGGCACCTCTTCGTGTTCCATGGCCGCAGCCTGGCGCTGGCCCGGGCCTTCTCTGTGCCCGAAGAGGAGGAGGCCGCGGACGAGGTGGTGTTCGAGGAAGTGAGCCGCCTGCTCCAGTTCTACAAGCAGAAGAACCGGAACATCACCTTCTCCAACCTCTACCTCCTGGGGATGCGGCATCTGCCATCGGCTCTCCAGAACCGCATCCAGGGCACGCTTCGTCTTGCCACGACCGTGCTCAGCGATGACCTCTGGCCGCTGCTGCTCCGAGGTCTGGCCTTGGAGCGGGCTCGCAGGGATGGCCTGAACCTGGTGCCCCTGGAGATCCAGGACGCCATGAGGCGGAGGCTCGTGAAGGGCACGGTCTGGATTGCGGCCGTGGCCCTGGTGCTCATGCTCATGGGTGCGAGTTTCATCCTGAACCTCCAGCAGCGGAGCCTGAAGACCGAGGCGGACCGAGCGGAAGCCGCGCTGGCCCAGCGGGAGGCCCGAAGCACCGAAGAAGGCCGGACCGTCTCGGTGCGCCTGCCGCTGCTCCAGGCCAAGCTGGCCGAGCGTCGTCAGCTGGATGCCACGCGATCCATCTCGATGCTGGCCAAGGTCCTCTTGCAGGCGCCGGATGGGGTCCGGCTCGAACAGGTGGAGATCAGCCAGGTGGCTGGCGACAAAGTCAGCCATCGGTTCAAGGTCTCGGGGCTCTCCTATACGGGCGCTTCCTTCTCGGTGGGGCCCCTGGCTCACTTCGCGGAGACCATCAGCCGCCTTGAAGGCGTCCGTCTGGCCCCCATCACCCAGGTGAGCGTCAGCGACCGGATCTCCGAGACCGGCGGCGGGATCGATCAGCGGGCCATCACACGGTTTACCATCGAGGGGACGGCACCATGAGCGAGGAACGGAAGGGCAAGCCGCTCCTGGCGCTGATCACGGTCTTCGGGCTCCTCCCGCTGGCTTTCGTGCTGCTGGTGTTCATGCCCGTGAAGAAGCGCATGGAGTTGGATCGCCAGCGCCTGGAGGCTGCGGTCCTGCGCTACCAGGAGCTGCCGAACATCCAGCCCCTCACGGCCCAGGAAAGGTCGCTGCTCGAGGATCCCAAGGCGTCCTGGCGAACCCGTATCGCGGTCGTGGGCAGCGATGTTCAGAGGCTGGCGCACTACCACCAGGTCGTCACGGATCTGCAGCAGGAGTTCAAGAGCCATGGTGTGAGCCTGGTGGGTGTGCGTTCCACCTGGAACCCCATCC
>CAYZND010000223.1:0-6045 GCA_964479495.1 uncultured Mesoterricola sp. | reverse complement strand
CGCCCGGATGCATCAGAATGGTGTCTGATGGAAGACAGGCTCTGAGGAGGCTCGATGAAGTTCCTGGATGAATACCGTGACGGAGAGGCGGCGCGCCGTTTCGTGGAAGCCATCCGCCACGAGGTGACCCGCCCCTGGAACATCATGGAGGTCTGCGGAGGGCAGACCCACAGCATCGTTCGGTTCGGCATCGACGAGCTGCTGCCGAAGGAGATCAACCTCATCCATGGTCCCGGCTGCCCAGTCTGCGTGACGCCGGTAGAGCTCATCGACAAGGCCGTGGCCATCGCCGGGCGGCCCGAGGTGATCTTCTGCTCCTTCGGCGACATGCTGCGGGTCCCCGGCACATCGTCGGACCTCTTCGGCGTCAAGAGCCGGGGCGGCGATGTCCGCATCGTCTACTCGCCCCTGGACTGCCTGAAGGTGGCCGAGGAGAACCCCGGGAAGCAGGTGGTCTTCTTTGCCGTGGGTTTCGAGACCACCGCCCCGGCCAACGCCATGTCCGTCTTCGAAGCCAAGCGGCGGGGCATCTCGAACTACGCCATCCTCGTCTCCCACGTCCTGGTGCCCCCGGCCCTGGAGGCGGTCCTGTCCTCCCCCAACCGGCGCGTGGACGGCTTCATCGCCGCAGGCCATGTCTGCACCATCATGGGCACGAAGGAATACGAGCCCCTGGTGGCCAAGCACAAGGTTCCCATCGTGGTCGCAGGCTTCGAGCCCCTGGACCTGCTCCAGGCCATCCACATGCTCGTCAAGCAGCTGGAGGAGGGCCGCCACGAGGTGGAGAACCAGTACGAGCGACTGGTGCGGGAAGGCGGGAACCGCCCCGCCCAGGAGCTCATCCAGCAGGTCTTCGAGGTGCGCGACCGCGCCTGGCGAGGCATCGGGGTCATCCCTCAGAGTGGTTGGGGGCTTCGGAAGGACTATGCCGACTACGATGCCGAGCTGCGCTTCCAGGTGGAGGGCGTGGGCGGCCCGGAATCCACTGAATGCAAGAGTGGCCTCGTGCTCCAAGGCCTCATCAAGCCCCACGAGTGTCCCGCCTTCGGCACCACCTGCACGCCCGACAATCCCCTCGGTGCGACGATGGTGAGCAACGAAGGCGCCTGTGCCGCCTACTACCGCTACCGCCGCCACGAAAAGTGATTAGCCTGACGGGTTAGCCGAGCGATCATCTTCTTCGCGCCGCAGCATTCTTCTTCGTGCCTTTGCGTCTTTGTGGTTTCTTTATTCGAGTCGCCCCATGGAATTCGAGCTCAACTGTCCCCTCCCCCTCCGCCACGATACGGTCCAACTCGCCCATGGGGGAGGTGGCCGCATCATGCGGGAGCTCCTGGAGAAGGTGATGCTCCCGGCCTTCCACAATCCAGCCCTGGACGCCCGGCACGACAGTGCCGTGCTGGAGCTGGGCGGTGCGCGCGTCGCCTTCACGACGGACACCTACGTGGTGAAACCCCGGTTCTTCCCGGGGGGCAACATCGGCAAGCTCTCGGTCTATGGCACGGTCAACGACCTGGCCATGGGGGGCGCCCAGCCCAAGTTCCTGAGCGTGGGGCTGGTGCTGGAGGAGGGCTACTCGATCGAGGAGCTGCGGCAGGTGGTGGCATCCATGCGCGCCGCTGCCATGGAGTGCGGCGTCAGCATCGTCACCGGTGACACCAAGGTGGTGGACCGGGGCAAGGGCGATGGCGTCTTCATCAACACCACCGGGATCGGGCTCGTGCCGGCCGGCGTGGACATCGGTCCCCACCGCGTGAAGCCCGGCGATGCCGTCATCGTCAGCGGAGATGTGGGGCGCCATGGCATCGCCGTCATGAGCGTGCGGGAGGGCCTGACCTTCGAGACGCCCATCGAGAGCGACTGTGCGCCGGTGCATCGCCTCACCGAAGCGCTCCTGGGAGGCGGCGTGGACGTGCACTGCATGCGCGATCCCACCCGCGGCGGCCTGGCCTCCGTGCTCAACGAGATCGCCACGGACGCCCAGGTGGGCGTGGAAGCCGTGGAATCGGCCATCCCCGTGGAAGAGGGGGTGGCGGGCGCCTGCGAAATGCTCGGACTGGATCCTCTCTACGTGGCCTGCGAAGGTCGCATGGTTGTATTCGTGCCGGGGGACCAGGCCGTGCAGGCCCTGGGGCTCCTGCGTGCCGTGAAGGGTGGCGAAGGGGCCGTCCGCATCGGCACGGTGACGGAGGGCGACCAAGGGACGGTCTTCCTCCGCACCACCCTGGGGACCAAGCGCATCCTGGACCTGCTGTCGGGTGAGCAGCTGCCCAGGATCTGCTGAGACCTACGGGTACTGCAGCACGAGTCCGACGCCCACCTCCCGGATGCCCGCCACGGCGGCCAGGGCGATCTTGGAGGCGAGGTCCGTGCAGTGGCAGGCGTGCAAGGTCCCTGGCCGCAGATCGCGGAAGTAGGCCATGGTCCCCTCCAGGTGCTCTGGGGTGGGCTTCTGCAGGTGGAAGCCGCCGATGACATCCACTACGCGGGACTCGGAGCAGATCTCCTTGGCGTATTCGATGGTGTTGCAGACGCCGGCGTGGGAGCAGCCGACGATGACCACGAGCCCCTCCGACGAGCGGTAGGCCAGGGCGGCATCCTCGGGCACCGTGTCCTCGGTGCTCTCACCCTCCTTGCGCCCGAAGGCGAGTTTGCCCTCGAAGGTGTTGCGCCGGGGGATGCCGGTCAGGTAGACGAGGTTCGGTGTCAGCCACTGGGGCTTCGTGTCCACCTTGAGCTGGAAGTGCCGCGCCAGCTTGCCCTCGGACATGAGGGGACCGCCCTCGATGAACGCGTCGTCGCTGACGCTCAGGAAGGCCTTGGGATGCGCCACCAGCGCGGGGCGTCGCAGAGGGCGCTTCTCCCACTGGAGGTCCGCGTAGTGGCGCGCCAGGGGTTCGAGCCCCCAGGTGTGGTCCTCGTGGCTGTGGGAGAGGGCCACATAGTCCAGCTCCGACAGGTCGATCCCCATCTTCTGGGCATTCCGCAGGAAGACATCCGAGTAGCCCACATCGAAGAGCACGCGGGTCCCCTCCGTCTCCACCAGGAAGGACAGCCCAGGTTCCGCGAGCAGGTAGCGATCGATGAGGGTGTTGTTGTCCACGAGGACCGTCAGCTGCATGGGCATGTCCGACTCCCGAAAGGGACATCATGGCGCCTTCCGGCCGGATCCGCCGACCGTTCGGCATCCGGGGGGCTTCCGGCCATCCTGGACTTTGACCCCATTGGGCCTCCAGGACTCTCACGCCCCCCTCCAGGAGCCTAGAATGGGGGCAGCCATCGAAAGGAGACCACATGTTCGAGTGGTTGTTCGAGAACCCAGGCTTGGCCCTGCTCTACCTGCTGGGCGCCGCGGCGTTCCTCCTGCTCTTCTTCAAGACCTTCCGCTACATCCCGAACACCCGGGTGGGCATCGTGGAGCGGCTCTGGAGCCAGAAGGGGTCCGTGGAGAAGGGCTTCATTCCCCTCAACGGCGAGGCAGGCTTCCAGCCCGAGGTCCTGCGCGGCGGCTGGCATCTGCTGCTGCCCTTCATCTATCGGGTCCACCGCATGCCGCTGGTCACCATCCCCCAGGGCAAGATCGGCTACATCTACGCCCGGGACGGCCGCCCCCTGCCACCCGACCAGGCCCTGGCCTGCAACACGCGGGCGAACGTCTTCGCCGACGTCCGGCACTTCCTGGACAACGGCGGCCAGCAGGGTCCCCAGCGCATGATCCTGCGCGAAGGCCTCCACGCCATCAACCTGGCCCAGTTCGTGGTGCTGACGGAAGACCGCATCTACTACCTGCCCACCGAGCACGATGACATCGAGACCTACCAGAAGATGAGCGCCGTCATCGCGGAACGCGGCGGCTACCGGCCGGTGATCATCCGCGGTACCGACGACTCCGTGGGCATCGTGACCGTCCACGACGGTCCCTCCCTGCACAGCGGCGAGATCATCGCGCCCGCCGTGGGCGAGGATCTGGGCAAGCCCGACCAGTACCACAACAACTTCCAGGATGCCGACAAGTTCCTGAAGGCCGGCGGCATGCGTGGCCGCCAGTACCAGGTGCTGGTGGAAGGCACCTACTACATCAACCGCCTCTTCGCCACGGTGGAGCTCATTCCCAAGACCGTAGTGGAAGTGGGCACCGTGGGCGTGGTGGTGAGCTACACCGGCGACAAGGGCGCCGACATCAGCGGCGCCGAGTACCGTCACGGCGAGCTGGTGGCCAAGGGCCAGCGGGGCGTCTGGAGCGAGCCCCTGCTCCCCGGCAAGTACGCCTTCAACACCTATGCCGGCAAGGTCTCCATCGTGCCGACCACCAACTTCATCCTGAAGTGGACCCGGGGTGAGGTGGGCAGCCACAAGTTCGACGAGAACCTCACCGAGGTGAGCCTCATCACCAAGGACGCCTTCGAGCCGAACCTGCCCCTCAGCGTGGTGGTGCACATCGACTACCGCAAGGCGCCCCTCGTCATCCAGCGCTTCGGTGACGTGAAGAAGCTCGTGGAGCAGACCCTGGATCCCATGGTCAGCGCCTACTTCAAGAACATCGGCCAGACCCGCACCCTCATCCAGCTCATCCAGGACCGCAGCGCCATCCAGTCCCAGTCCAGCCAGGAGATGAAGGAGAAGTTCGCCGTCTACAACCTGGAGCTGCAGGAGGTCCTGATCGGCACGCCCACCAGCGGCGCCCCCGGAGGGCAGATCGAGCAGATCCTCATCCAGCTCCGCAGCCGCCAGATCGCCAACGAGCAGGTGGAGACCTACGAGCGCCAGCAGCACGCGGCGGTGAAGGAGCGGGAACTGCGCGAGGCGGAAGCGACGGCCAAGCAGCAGACCCTGCTCACGGAATCGGCCATCAGCATCCAGGTGCAGAGCAACCAGGGCAAGGCGGACTATGCCAAGGCCCAGCAGCAGGCCGCCCAGATCCAGACCCTGGCAGGCGCCGAGGCCGAGAAGGTGCGGCTCATGGGTGAAGGCGAGGCCAAGCGGATCAAGGTCATGGCCGAGGCCCAGGCCGAGCAGGCGGCGCGGGTGGGCATCGCCCAGGCCATGGCCATCGAGGAGCAGGTCCGCGCCTACGGCGGCCCCCAGTTCCAGCTGGTGCAGCAGGTCATGAACCGCTTTGCCGAGGCCATCGAGAAGTCCCAGGTGGACGTGGTGCCGAAGATCAACATGGCCAGCGGCGCCCAGGGTGGCGGCAACCTCATCGAGACGCTCCTGGGGATCCTCATGAGCGAGAAGGTGGGCGAGATCGTGGGCGTGCAGCCCGCAGCGCCCCGGCATCCCGTGGCCGAGCAGCTGCGCAACGAGATGAAGGACAAGCTGTCCCGATAGGTTGTGTCAGACTCTTGGAAGGCGCCCGGCGACCTCCGGGCGCCTTCTGCATGAGGAACTGAGATGAGCGCCGATAGTGTGAGCGCCCTGTGGCGTGCCTACCTGACGAGCCTGGGCGAGGACGAGGCCACGACCACGAAGACCTACACCGCCTGGCATTTCTGCGACAACGAGACCGATGCGGACGAGCTGGCGGAGCTGGTCCGGAGTGGACGGAAGCGTGCCACGGCAAGCTCCCTGTGGGTCTATGAGCACGATAGCCAGTCCCTCCCCAAGGTGGGTGACCACAGTGTGATCCTGGACTGGAAGGGCAAGGCCCGGTGCATCATCCAGACCACGCGCATCGACCTCATGCCCTATGAGGAGGTCACGGAGGAGTTCGCCTGGACGGAAGGGGAGGGGGACCGCTCCCTGGCCTACTGGCGGGAGGGGCACCGGCGGTTCTTCACGCGGGAGCTCGAAGCGATCGGCCTGGCTTTCAGCCCTCGCATGCCCGTGGTCTGCGAGCGATTCGAGGTGGTCTTCAAAGCCTGAATCAGATCATCGGCCGGTTGCCTTCCCAGGTGATGAGCATCCGTTCCACGAGAGGTTCCATGCGGGCGAGGGCTTCGGTGATATCGGCATCGCTCAGGTCTCGGTGGGTGATGAAGCGCAGGGCGCTGCCCACGGGCAGCACGCGCACTCCGGTCTCCTCCATCAGCTTCAGGGCCTGCGCCG
>CAYZND010000222.1:0-6095 GCA_964479495.1 uncultured Mesoterricola sp. | reverse complement strand
GGGCGACCGGGCGGGCGGGCACCTGATCCTCGAACTGGACCCCGAAGTTCTCGAGGGCGATCTCGCCGATCTTGAGTTTGAAAGGCTCGGACTTCGGCTTCTCCGGTTGCGGTGGGGGCGTGAACATCGTCTGGAGGTTCAACCCGCCCTCGGGATCGCGCCGCGCGAGGAGGGTTCCATCCTTGAGGATCACGGTGCCGATGTCCATGGACGATGCGAGCAGATCAGCCTGGATGCCCGCCACCTGGATCGAGGGGAGCCGCACCGAAGGCTCGGCGCCGGCCTTCTCGTGCAAGGCCAGGTCGCTGAGGGATAGCGCTCCGTCCATCACACGGACCGCGTGGCGCTGCTCGCTCCACTCGAAGTCATAGGAGGCCTTCACTGTGGCGAGGCCGCTCTCCAGGCGGAAGGCCACCAGATCCTGGTAGTAGGGCGCGTACTTGGGCAGCCGGAGGCCGCTCAGTTCGAGCACGCCCGCCGACTTCAGGGGCTGGGTGCCCACGGTGCCGTCCCATGCGAAAGTCTCGCCCGCCTCCGTCCTTCCCTTAAATGCGTAAGGGCTTCGGGCGTCACGCTCGGTGCGGAAGTTCTCGAGATCGACGGTCAGGGGACCCAGGGTGGAGGCGAAGGGCTGCGTGAGGCTGCGATCCAGGAAGGCGAGCTGGGCCTGGCCCACGCGGAGGCGGCCGACGGCCAGCGCCAGGGGCTCCTCTGGAGCAGGGGAGGGCGTGGCCGTGTCCTTGGTAAAGCGGTCGAGGATGTCGGAGAAGTTGAGGCGTCCGCCTTTCTCCAGCACCACACGGAAGCGGGGGCGGTCCAGGTCGATGACCTTGAAGTCCAGCCGCTTCCGGAGCAGGGGCCAGAGCTCTGCGTTGACATAGAGCCGGTTCCAGTCGAGCAGGGCGGCGCCGTCCGGATCTTGCACGCGGAATCCGTCGATGGTGATGGAGAGCGTGAAGGGGTTGGTGCGCACGCGCTCCAGGGACACCTGGCGTCCCAGGGCCTGGCCGACGCGCTCGGGAATCATCCGCTTCAGCACCAGGGGCAGGGCCAGGAAGCCCAGGCCCGCATAGAGGGCCACGACCCCCACGGCAGCGATCATCCATCTGCGCCACCGGCGGAAGAAAGTCGAGAGGGCTGGAAGCGCGCTCATGGCGATGAACCTATCACCACCTCTATCGCCAATGCCCGGGAAATCGAAGAATTTTTAGGCTTCTTCCGAGCGAGGCCTTGTGGTTGGCTGAATCCGATAATTCCGCGCGGGAAATGGCACCCGCGTGCCAGGCGATTGAGGGCAATGCAAATAGTGGATATGCGGCTGTTGCGTGGTTGCAGGTACCGGTATTGAAGCCCGCCTCTGGGCTATGGAATAGCCCTCGTTTCTGCGATAGGATTTCCGCTTCAACTGGTCCCGAGGCCATGACTACCCAATTCCGGGTGTGTCGGTTTTATCGGTTGACCCCAACCAAGGGAGTTCAAATGTCCGAGCCTCGTCGCGTTCTTATCCTGGGAGCCGCTGGTCGCGACTTCCACAACTTCAACACCTACTATCGGGACAACGCCGCGTTCAAGGTGGTCGCCTTCACCGCCACGCAGATTCCCGACATCGCGGGCCGCAAGTACCCCGCCGAGCTGGCCGGGAAGCTCTATCCCGCCGGCATTCCCATCTTCGATGAAGCCGAGCTCATCGACGTCATCAAGCGCGAGAAGCCTGATGTGGCCGTCTTCTCCTACTCCGACGTCACCCACGAGCACGTCATGCACCTGGCGAGCCTCTGCACCTCCATGGACGTGGACTTCGAGCTGCTGGGCGCCGCCAAGACCATGATCAAGTGCGCCAAGCCCGTCATCGCCATCACCGCCGTCCGCACGGGCGCCGGCAAGAGCCAGACCACCCGCTACATCAGCCACATCCTGAAGAGCCTCGGCAAGAAGGTCGTGGCCATCCGCCATCCCATGCCCTACGGCGATCTCGCCGCCCAGGCCTGCCAGCGCTTCGCCGCCTACTCCGACCTCGACCTGCACAAGTGCACCATCGAGGAGCGCGAGGAGTACGAGCCCCACATCGACAACGGCTTCGTCATCTACTCCGGCGTGGACTACGAGAAGATCATCCGCAACGCCGAGAAGGAAGCGGACGTGGTGCTCTGGGACGGCGGCAACAACGACCTGCCCTTCTATGAGTGCGCCCTGCACATCGTCATCGCCGACCCCCTCCGCTCCGGCCACGAGCTGATGTACCACCCCGGCGAGGCCAACTTCCGCCGTGCCGACGTCATCGTCATCAACAAGTGCGACAGCGCCAAGGAAGAGGACATCAAGGCGATCGAAGAGAACGCCAAGAAGTACAACCCCAAGGCCGTGGTCATCCGCGCCAACAGCCCCGTCACCTGCGAGAAGCCCGAGATGGTCAAGGGCAAGAACGTCCTCGTCATCGAGGACGGCCCGACCCTCACCCACGGCTCCATGAGCATCGGCGCCGGCGTCGTTGCCTCCAAGAACTGCGGCGCGGCCAAGATTGTCGATCCCACCCCCTACGCCGTGGCCTCCATCGCCGCCACCTACAAGAAATACCCCAACGCCCAGGGCATCCTGCCCGCCATGGGCTACGGCGATGCCCAGGTGAAGGACCTCGAGAAGACCATCGACGCCACCCCCTGCGACGTCGTCCTCTCCGCCACCCCCATCGACATCACCCGCGTGCTCAAGGTGAACAAGCCGATGGTGCGCGCCACCTACGAGCTGGCCGAAGTCAAGAAGGGCCAGCTGGAGGAGGCCGTCAAGAAGGCCCTGAAGTAGTCTCCTGTCTCCTTGTGTGTGTGAACGACGGGCGCCGCGAGGCGCCCGTTCGTTTTCAGCGCGCCAAGATAAGGCATCCGACCCTCAGAGGGCACGGAAGAGGGTCAACACGTAGATCTGTTCAGCACCTGCTTGTCGTAGTGCCTGGGCGCAGCGCAACAGGGTCGTCCCCGTGGTCCAGACGTCGTCCACCAGGAGGGTGCGGCGAGAAGTGAGGGCCGAGGTGTTCTTGACGGAAATCGCGGTCCTGGGAAGCCTGCGTCGCTCGGTCTGCGTGCGTGTGCTCTGCCGGTGGAACCACCCGTGCCTGCGAAGCGTGGGGTGGAAGGGGATACCCAGGCGTGTCGCCACCTGCAGCCCCAGGTCCTCCGCGAGATCGAAACCGCGCAACCAGTGCCGGTGGGGTGCGGTTGGGACCGAGGTGACCAGCTCGGCACTGCGGGCAAACTCCGGCAACCGGCAGGTGGAAGCCCGACGGAGGAGCGCCTCTCGCCACCCCCGCTCTCCAGCCTTGATGCCCGGCAGCAGCAGGGCTCCCAGTGGCGGGCGGCCGCCGTGGTAATCCCAGAAGGCGTCTCCCTGCGCCCAGGCCACCGGGTCCGGGCAGGCTGCATCGAGGTCATGCGTCAAGGCGCAACGCGAGCAGCGACCCTCTTCCAACGGAACGAGACCGGACCAGCATGCGCCACAGAGGCCGGCTTCGCAGCCCTCCCCGAGGGGGGCCAGGCATCCGCGGCAGAGCAGGCGAGGGGCGGCTTGCATGAGCCATCCGCGGAATGATGGAGGGAGGGGCTGACGAGGTGGCATGCTCGATTAACGGGAAGTCACTGCCGGTATCTTCCCATAACCTGTCCTGCACTCCACTCTTTGAGGGGGCGCTGGGCCGACTGGCCCGGCCTGTGTAGATTGAAATGACAAGGTTGGAACATGCCCACGACATCTCTCTGGAACGATTTCTCCCCCTCCAAGCGCTGTGACTGGATCGATCAGCTGAGAGGCTGGGCGGTGATCGTCATGATCGAAGTCCATTGCGTGAACGTATGGCTTCATCAGGGCTGGATTCCGGATTGGCTGAACTACGTGAACGGCCTGGTGGCGCCCAGTTTCATCATGTGTGCGGGATACAGTCTGGCGCTCTCCACCTTCAAATCGGATGGAACGCTCCGGGCCTTTTCACCGACTGCGAAGCGCCTCGGGTTCATCCTGCTCTGCGCTTACCTGCTGCATGCTCCGGGTCTCACCCTCGCGGAATGGACCGTTCTGAGCACGCCGCAGAAATTCCGCGAGCTCTTCAAGATCGATGTGCTCCAGTGCATCGTCTTCTCGCTGCTGTTCCTGCAAGGTGTGGCCCGGGTGATACGGAAGCCCAGGCTTTTCGGAGCGGTTGCCCTTCTGATCGCCATGGCAGCCTCCCTGGCCGCCCCACATCTCTGGGCACCCGGCGTGGCGGAGGGCTGGTGGCTTCCGATCCGTGGACTGGTCAATGGAAATGTGGATCGAGGCGTCACGGCACTGTTTCCCCTCTTTCCTTGGCTTGCTTTTGCAGCCTTTGGATCGGCGCTCGGCGTCCTGTATCGGGAGATGAGGGTTCAAGTGTCAGGGACCGGCGCACGCTGGAGCGAAGCACGTTGGCTCACGTTCCTGGCGCTGCTAGGTGTCCTCTTGCTTCTCTGGGGGACCTGGCAGGTCCGGCTATGGCTCTGGGATGGCACCCTGAGCCCGGAGGAAGCCTCGCGCCTCCACAACACGACCTTGCCCAGCGTGGCCCAGCGCATTGGAGTCGTGAGCCTTGCGGGCAGTTTGTTCGGATGGATCCACCTGCTGCGCAAGCCCTGGCCAGGACCCAATGCCGTGGAAGCAGCAAGCCGGGAGTCGCTGCTGGTGTACATGCTCCACTTGAACCTCATTTTCGGAGTCCTGCTGCTGGAACCCATCCGCTCCCGGGCTGGGTGGGAGTGGCATTCCCTGGGCTGGCCTGGGACGATCGCCATGACGGGGATCGTCATCTTCGTGAACTTGGCTGCGGCCGTGGCCTGGCAGCGGGTCCGGGAGGATGGCCAGAGGACGCGCTTTCTTCAGCGTATCGGGCTGGCGGTGTTTGGAATCTGGTTCATGGCGGGAGGCTGGTGGTCCTACCGCTACTTCCAGCGGAGCCCTGAACTGGCGAAGGAGCCCTATGCCTTCCTGAATGAAGCGCGGGTCCGGAAAGGTCTTTCTCCTACTCCCGATGGTCTGAGCCAGGATCCCCTGGAGGTGGCCCGCGAGAAGGTGCGTCGCAAGCGCAGACTCAGCCCGGAGGAACAGCGCCTGCTAGACTCGAAGGGTGGTTGAACCCGCAGTGACTTCCTTGAACCCCTGGCATGCAGCAGGTCTTGTCCTGGTGCTCGTCTACCGGGCTGCCATGGCTTCCCTGCTGGAAGCCTTCCATGCGCTTCCCTCCATCCAGCGCCGTCGGCTCCTGGAGGAGGAGTCCATCCAGAACCCGCTTCTGGCGAGGCTCCTGGAGGAGCCCCATGCCATGGGGCTGGGGGTCACCCTCATCAACCAGGTCCTGCTGGTGATCCTGGTCCTCCTCCTCTGGCCCATGCAGGGCCTGCTGCCCGGTGGCTTCTGGACCTTGATCGGCCTGACGCTGGCGTACGTCTGGGTGATGGACCTGGCCTTGCCGACGTTCCTCACGGCGGGGGATCCCTGGAAGTGGATCGTCTGGCTGTTTCCCCTCTATTCCCCGTTCCACCGCCTGCTGGGTCCCCTGGTCGCGCCGATCGCGGCGTTCGTGGAGCGGCGGGCCGAGAACCTGGAGAAGACCCGGGAAAGCGTCGATGACAGCGTCTCCGACGATGCGGTCACGGCCCTGCTGGAGGAGGGCGAAGCCGAAGGCATCCTGGAGGAGGAGGACCGGGAGCTGATCCGGAATGTGGTGGGGTTCGGGGACACGGTCGTGCGGGAGGTCATGACCCCCCGGGTGAGCATCCAGGGCATTCCCGTCACCGCCAGCCTCGAGGAAGCCTGGACGATCTTCCGGGCCAGCCGCCATTCACGGCTGCCCGTCTTTGGCGGAACCATCGACCACATCCTGGGTGTGCTGCTGCTGAAGGACCTGATGCAGCAGCCCGCCGAAGGCGCCTTCGACATCCTGAGCCTCGTGAAGCAGCCCCTCTTCGTGCCGGAGAGCAAGCCCACGCTGGAGCTGCTGCGGGAGCTCCAGCAGGCCAAGACGCAGCTCGCCATCGCGGTGGACGAGTTCGGCAGCGTCTCCGGAGTGGTGACGGTGGAGGATCTGCTGGAGGAGATCG
>CAYZND010000221.1:0-6122 GCA_964479495.1 uncultured Mesoterricola sp. | reverse complement strand
AAACGTCGCAGCCACTTGTGCCCCGTTCGTTCACTGAAACCCGCTAAGCGACTGGCCTCGATTACCGTCATCCCCGACAGGACCCGATCGACAAATAGCCCTCGACTGAAGGGGCAAGACTTTGCTCGACTATGGAGGTTCATCCGAGTTCCTCTGAAAGCTGTTGGTTGGCGCTTTCAGCTTCCCAGATCAACTCGGATGAACAACCTGATTGGCAGGTAAAGCTAGGCATCATCCCAAGCCCAGGGCAGCCAGCCGCGGCGGGCCAGAAATCCTAGGCCCAGCCCCCACCCCAGACAGGAGAGCAGGATGGACAGGAACGGCAAGACGCCGTCCACTCCATCCATGCTCGATCCGATGGCTCCCCATACGCCTCCGATGAACAAGCCAAGGAGCGGGAACACACAGGTCGCGAATCGGATCCTGGATTGAAGGCGTGTGAGCAAATCGGGATCACGGGCTTCCTTCTTCCCGGCCAGGCGCTTGAAGAAGATGGACCCGAGGATGCTCCAGGCCAGGATTCGGGCAACGAACACCCAGGTGACCAACCCGCCGGTGAGTACGATGAAGAACGGCATCGTGAAGAAGGCTTGCCAGGGGCTTTCAGGAATCCTCATCAGGACCGCAAGCAGCCATCCCAGAAGGAAGCTGAACAGTGCCGCGCCCAGAAGCGTCGAGGCCTGTGCCAGCGCACTTCGTCGCATCACGGCTCAATCCACCCGCTCCGTGAACACCACGTTGTGTTCCTCCAGATCCTTCCGGATGAACTCCCAGCAGCCTTCCTCCCGGCCGACGTACTCCGGAGGCGACACGCCCTTGCGGGTATAGAGACCGTTGGCCAGCATGCGCACGGCGGCGGCGCAGGTGTAGCCGGTGGTGCGGGCCATGGACGTCGTCTTGGTGGTGCGGTCATAGCGGTCCAGCAGGTCGTAGACGAAGGAGCGCTTCGCGCCGCCCTTCTCGCCCTCCACGATCACCCGCATGATCGTGAAGTCCTCGTCACCCTCCTCCATCTGCCACATGGGGAAGAGCAGCCGGGTGGTCAGCTCCAGGGGGCTCACGCGCGAGTCCCCGAAGGCCATGGGCTCCTTGCGGAAGAAGCCCGTCTCGCGCAGCATGTGCATCTTCTCGATGTGGCCGGGGTAGCGCAGGGTCTTCTCCTTCTTGAAGGGCGCCTCCACCGTGTGCAGCAGGGAGCGCAACCCGTCGGAGTTGAAGGCCTCCAGGGTGCCGATGCCGGGGAAGTCGATCATCTCCGGCTCCGACAGGGCCGGAAGGGTGACCACCTCGCCATGGGCCACGTAGCGGGCCGGGCGTGTGTATTCCTCCAGCACGTCGATGGGAGAGAAGCCCGCCTTGTATTCGTAGGGCCAGGTGCGCACGGTGGGCAGGCCGCCCACCAGGCACTCGAAGCGGGTGACCCGGTCCAGCTGCTTTTCGACGTAACCCAGGATCAGGTTGTCGCACCCAGGGGCGACACCGCAGTCCATGATGGCGGTCACGCCCTTGGCCTTCGCCAGCTCGTCGAGCTGAAGGGGATCCTCCTCGAAGAAGCTGATGTCCACGATGGGCCTGCCCGCCTCGATGACCGTCTTGAAGGTCTGGAAGCCCATGAAGCCCGGCACGGCCCCCACGACGAAGTCGGCATCCTGGATGGCGGCCTCAACATCCGAGACTTTGGTGAGGTCCCGCTGCTGGGTGGCGATGCTGCCCCGGGCCCGGATCTTCGCCAGGGCCGATTCGGCCACGTCCGCAACGGTGACCCGGAATCCCGTGTCCTTGGCGAGGTCGATGGCGATGGCCGCGCCGACGCGGCCCGCTCCGAGAATGACGACATGCTTCATGACGGCCTCCGGGAGGAAGATTGGATGCGAGAACGGTATCACGGCATGCTGATAGGATGTCGCGTATCCGCATCTCGATCCGTTTCCTGGTGGCCACGGCCCTGCTCTCCGCGATCCCAGCGGCGGGCTGGTGGTCCTGGCGCCGCAACGGCCCCCTGACCGCGGAGGCCACGGTGCTGGTGAAGAAGGGCACCACCGTGGACCAGATGGCGGACCAGCTGGAGGCCCAGGGCGTCATCCGCTCCGCCGCCCTGTTCAAGCTCTGGGCCCGGGCGCGCAAGCTCCAGCTCCTCCGCGGTGAATACACCTTCGATCCCCGGGCGAGCCTGTCCGATGTGGCTGGCAAGCTCAAGCGGGGCGAGATCCACTACACGAACGTGGTGATCAATCCCTCCATGCATGCCTGGTCCGTGCAGCGGCGCCTCAAGGACTTCGTGCCGGAGGACGTCTTCTGGACCTTCTGGCGAAGCCCGCGTCTGGCGCGTGCCGCAGGCTTTCCAGATGCCCCGACCCTGGAAGGCCTGGTCGCCCCGGCCACCTACCGCTTCCACCGCGCCCTGGAGCCCGAGGAGATCATGCTCCAGCTCGTGGAGAGCTTCCGGGAGCAGGTGAGGCCGAGCCTCGATGGCGGCCTCCTGCCGCCTTACCAGACCCTCATCCTGGCCAGCCTCGCCGAGAAGGAGACCAATCTCCCCGAAGAGCTGCCTCGGGTCGCGGGTGTCTACGCCCACCGCCTGCAGATCGGCATGCGCCTGCAGTGCGATCCCACCTCGCAGTACGCGCGCTGGCTGAGCGGGGATCTCCGGTTCACGGCCCCCACCTCCGTGGACATTCGCCGTCCCCATCCCTTCAACACCTATACGGTGAAAGGGCTGCCACCGACCCCCATTGCCATTCCGGGTCCCGAGGCCATCGAAGCCGCCAAGGCGCCGCTCATCACCAAGGATCTCTACTTCGTCGCCACAGGCAACGGCGGCCACAACTTCGCCCCGACGCTGAAGGATCACAACCGGAACGTGAACACCTACCGGAAGACGTTGCGGAAGCGGAAATGAGCGATGCGGGGGCCCGGAGCCCCCGCATCGTCTCTGGGCAGGAAGCCTACTTCAGCTCCGCCTTCACCAGGTCGATGGCCTGCTGGGGCACGTAGACCTTGTCGAGCTTCTCCGCGCGGACCACGAGCCCTTCCAGGTCGAAGGCCTTCTCGCCGATCTTCAGGAGGTTCTTGGAGACCGGCAGCTCGGCCTTGGCTCCGCCCTTCGTCACCACCAGCACGGGGTTCGCGGCATCGGTCTTGTCCAGGGCCACCTGGCAACCCAGGGCGGCGAAGCCCGCACCGGCTTCCACGAAGAGCCGCTTGTTGAGGGCGCCGAAGTCGATGCCCATGACGGAGGCCATGGCCTTGCCCACCTCGGTGTTCTCCATGAGCCCCTTGGGCTGGCCCGGACCGTAGGAGAAGAGGAAGACATCGGCGCCCGTGTGACCACCCGTGGTCCAACCCAGGCGGGCACGCTTGGAGAGCATGGGCACCGTCACGGCCATCGTGGGCTTCTTGGCGGTCACCACATCGACGATGGCCTTCAGCTCGACCTCGGACAGGTCGGAGAGGCCCCACTCCGCGGCCATCACGGCCTTGATGCGCTCGGGATCGGGCTCGCCCCGCAGGAGCACGTCCAGGCCCTCGGCGCTCTTCTTCGCCTTGCGCATGGGACCGACCACGCTGTCGTCATCGGTCATGGAGTAGTTCTTGTCCTCCACCGTGCCGATGGTGAGTCCGCCCGTGCCATGATCGGAGACCACCACCACCAGGGTGTTTTTATCCTTTTTTGCGAAGTCCAGGGCGGTCTTCACGGCCTTGTCGAAGGCGAACAGGTCCGAGACCACGCCCGCCGGATCGTTGGCATGTGCGGCCCAGTCGACCTTGGAGCCTTCCACGAAGAGGAAGAAGCCCGACTTCTTGCCCTTGGGACTGCCTGCCAGCAGGCTGATGGCCTTGTCCGTCATCTCGGACAGCGAGGGCTCGGTCTTAGCCAGGTCCGCACGGTCATAGTCATAGGCCATGGCGTCGGGCGCGAAAGCGCCCCAGATCTTGCCCGAGCCGATGGCCTCCATGGTGTCCTTGGTGGTCACGTAGGCGTAGCCCTTGGACTGGATGACGCCGAGCAGGTTCTCCTTGTCCTCCCGCTTGCCACCCTTGGCTTCCTTGGGGAGCAGGTACTGCCCGCCACCGGAGAGGACGACGTCGATGCCCTGGTAGACCTGCTGCTCGCCGATCTCGTTGTAGTTGCCGCGGTCATGCCAGTGGGAGGAGAAGGCCGCAGGGGTCGCGTGCTGCACGTTGGACGTGGCGATCATGCCCGTGGCCCGGCCCGTGAGCTTGGCGCCCTCCAGCACCGTGGCGAGAGGCACGTACTTCATCGCCGGATCCGCCTTGGCCGCATCGATGGTGACGCTCCAGGGACCCACGGAGATGCCCTTGTCCGAGCCCTTGAAGCCGGTGGCATAGGCCGTGGCGCCGGGGGCGGAATCCGTGATGACGGAATCGGCGCCGTAGGTCCGGATGGCGCCCGTGAGGATCTCGTCCACGGCCAGAGGTTCGCCCTTGACCCAGCGGGCCAAGGGCCACGCCTCGGGACTGGTGCCGTCCGTCAGCAGGAAGATGACGTTCTTCGCCTGGACGGGCTTCGCCAGAACGGGAACCGCGTTCACTACGAGCGCCGTCATCACGATCAGCGGCAGTCGATGCATCATGGAACCTCCTTGGGAGACAGGAACACGGGCCCTCGGGCCCTATGACGAAGGACAGGCTCACACACAAATGGCGATTGTGTGAACTCTGTGAAGAGAGATCCCCCAGTATGCTCCCGATGAGGCGGGCAGCCCGAGCTCGAATGCAGGACCCCGTGTCCCTGCACGCGGCATGCCCACGCTGACCCATCGACAAAAGGAAAGAGCCAGGAAATAAGCGTGTGGTCGCTGCCAAAAACAAATCGGGAGATTACTGAGATATCAAATCTGATATACTAGATATCTAAACCCCCTTCATCCTCAAATCTGATGAATTGGCATGGGTTAGCGAGGAGGCCTGGCCGTGCTCCGCTACATCCTCAAGCGCTTCTGCATCTCGCTCGTGACCCTCCTGGTCCTGGTGACGGCGGTCTTCTTCCTGGTCCGGATGGTGCCGGGGGACCCCTTCATCAGTGACAAGCTCACCCCGGAGATCCGGGAGAACATGCTGCGCTACTGGGGCTTCGATCAGCCGCTCCACGTGCAGTACTTCCGCTACGTGGGCAACCTGCTGAAGGGCGACCTGGGCATCTCCATGCACTACAACAGCGTGCCCGTCACCCGGCTCATCGCGGACTCCTTTCCCACCTCCGCGGACCTGGGGCTCCGGGCCCTTTGCCTGGCCTGCGTCACCGGCATCACCCTGGGCATCGTCTCCGCCCTCAACCGCGGGAAGTGGCTCGACTACGCCTGCATCATCATCGCCATCATCGGCGTGTCGCTGCCCGACTTCATCATGGGCTACCTGCTGCAGTACGTCTTCGGCCTGAAGCTGAAGTGGCTGCCCATCGCCCAATGGAAGGGCTTCGCCTACACCATCCTGCCCACGGTGGCGCTGTCCTTCTACACCACGGCCCTGCTCACGCGGATCATGCGGGCCAGCATGCTGGATGTGGTGCACCAGGACTACATCAAGGTGGCCAAGGCCAAGGGCCTCTCCACCGTCCAGATCGTCTGGCGGCACCAGATCCGCAACGCCATCCTGCCGGTGGTGACGATCCTCGGGCCCATCGCCGCCGCCATCCTCACAGGCACCTTCGTCATCGAGTCCATCTACGCGGTCCCAGGCATGGGCAAGTACTACGTGCTGGGCATCCAGAACCTGGACTACTCGCAGATCCTGGGCCTCACGGTGTTCTATGGCGCGTTCCTGGTGATGGCCAACTTCGCCGTGGACATCGTCTACGGCTTCGTGGATCCGCGCATCCGCGTGGACCGCCGCGACGGAGGCCGCTGATGAACCCGCCCCTGGAGAACACGACCGTCCTGGAGGACGCCCTCTTCGAGCGCATCGAGAACCGCGCCGACCTGGACGCCGAGAAGCTCGTGCGCCCCTGCCTGACCTACTGGCAGGACGCCTGGATCCGCCTCAAGAAGAACAAGGTGGCCATGCTCGCCATCTGCATCCTCGTCTTCTACGTGCTCATGTCCATCGTCGGGCCGCGCCTGGTGCCCTTCGAATACAAGGCCATCGACGAGCTGCAGATGGAC
>CAYZND010000220.1:0-6128 GCA_964479495.1 uncultured Mesoterricola sp. | reverse complement strand
CGTCCCCCCCGCTCGCACCCCGGTGCTGCATGTTCAGGAGCACATCCCGGGCAAGCGCCATCAGGGCGTGATCCTTGCGCCCCGAGATCCGCACCACGGCGCCGATGCCGCAGGCGTCGTGTTCGTAGCGTGGATCGTAGAGTCCAGTGGGTCCGGGCTGCATGATGCCTCCTTTCGTCCGGGTGCGGTACAGCTCCGGCAGGACTCCCTTGAGCGCCCCATCCAATGGAAGGGGGCACAGGGATTCCCGCCGGTCGCTGATCGACAAACCGGAAAATCCTAGTCCTCAACGACGCAGAGAATCTGACAATTCGTCAAGTATCGATAGCCTAGTCGAAGAAATCCCGGATTGCAAGCATCGATTCCAGGAATCCGCGCCTTCCAGCCGCGGGACCCGTTCACGAAGTGGACCTGCTCCCATCGCTGACCGATAATCCCCATAACTTCATCGAGGTCCTGTTTGGCGAACTCCCCGCTCATGGCGTGTCCGGAATGCGACCTGCTGCACCGCATCGGTCCAGTGCCCGCCGACCAGTTCGCCGTCTGCCACCGCTGCGGAGCCCTGCTCCGCCGGGGCACCCACGGATCCATCGACATCCCCCTGGCCCTCTCCATCACGGCCTTGGTCCTGTTCGGGTTCTCCAACGCCTATCCCCTGCTGTCCCTGCAACTCCATGGCTCCATCCAGGAAGCCACCATCGGAGGCTGCGTGACGGCCCTGATCCGCCTGGGCTGGCCCTGGCTCGCAGCCATCCTCATCACCACCGTGCTGGTGGCTCCGCCCGTCTATCTGGCCGGCCTCGCCTACGTTCTGGTGAGAACCAGGCTGCGGCGCCTGGACCGGTGGACGCTGCGGATCTTCCGCATCGTCCAGGAGTTCCAGCCCTGGGGCATGACGAGCGTCTTCCTGCTCGGTGTCATGGTGGCCTTCGTGAAGCTCAAGGACATGGCCATCGTGCTTCCCGGAGCCTCCCTGTATGCCCTCGCGGGCTTCATCGTCGTCATGGCCTCCCTCATCACGACCTTGGATCCCAACGACGTTTGGGACGCCCTGGAGGAGGGACCATGAGCACCCTGACGGCGCGTCAGGCCTCGCTGCTGAGCTGCCACGCCTGCGGAAGGCTCTCCCAGGGCCGGGATGGGGATTCCTGCCCGCGCTGCGGCGCTGCGCTGCACGGACGGAAACCCGAGAGCATCCACCGGACCTGGGCCCTGATCGTCACGGCCTCGATCCTCTACGTGCCTTCCAACATCCTCCCGGTGATGCGGGTGGTCTCCTTCGGCCAGGACAAGTCGGACACGATCATGGGGGGAATCATCCACTTCATGCGGACCGGCTCCTGGCCCCTGGCCCTGCTGATCTTTTTCGCCAGCATCGTCGTGCCCGTCCTGAAGATCACGATCCTCAGCTTCCTGCTGATCTCCGTGCAGCGACGCTGGCGCTGGAAGCCCGAGACCCGGACCCGGCTCTACCGCCTGACGGTCACCATCGGCCGCTGGTCCATGGTCGACATCTTCGTCGTGACCCTCATGGTGGCCGTGGTCTCCATGGGGGCCCTGGCCACCATCGAGCCGGGCCCGGCCGCCATGGCCTTCGCCCTCGTCGTGATCGCCACGATGCTGGCCTCCCACTCCTTCGACCCAAGACTCATCTGGGATCAACTGGAATCCTCCGATCAGGAAACGCCATGACCGAACCCGTCCAGGAACCCGAGTCCACCACCGAGGCCGCGGAGCCCCCCGTTTGGACACACCGTCGCCTGCCGACCGTCTGGCTGATCCCCCTGGTGGCCACGCTCATCGGCATCTGGCTGGCCTTCAATGCCTACGTGGACAAGGGCCCGACCTTCACCATCGCCTTCCGCAGCGGGGAAGGCCTGGAAGCGGGACGCACCAAGATCAAGTGCAAGGATGTGGAGGTCGGCAAGGTGAAGGCCATCCGGCTGAGTCCGGACCGGGAGAAGGTGCTGGTGACCGCCGAACTGACGCGGGATGCGGCCAGTCTGCTCACAGGGAATGCCCGCTTCTGGATCGTCCGGGCTCGAGTCAGCACCAGCGGTGTCTCGGGCCTCGGCACGCTGCTGTCCGGCGCCTACATAAGCATGGATCCTGGGGATCCCGGGAAACCAGCCCGCTCTTTCGAGGGCCTGGAGATGCCTCCCATCGTCACCAGCCAGCAGGATGGGCGGCTGTTCACGCTCCGGGCGGAGAAGCTGGGCTCCATGACGGCGGGCTCCCCGGTCTACTTCCGGCAGATCCCGGTGGGTGAGGTGGCGGGTTTCGATCTCGAAAAGGATGGCCAGGCGGTGTCCATCAAGGTCTTCGTGAGGGCCCCCTACGACCAGCTGGTGCACAAGAACACGCGGTTCTGGAACGTGGGCGGCGTCGATGTCACCGTCGACACCAACGGCATCCGCATGAGCTCCGATTCCCTCATCGACCTCCTGATGGGCGGTGTCGCCTTCGAGAACCCCATCAGCCTTGAGCCGGTGCAACCCACACCGGAGCATCACGTCTTTTCCCTCTACGCCAGCCACGACCGGATCTACGAGCAGGTCTACCAGGACAAGCGCTACTACGTTCTGGACTTCAACGAGTCCGTCCGCGGCCTCACCCGGGGTGCTCCGGTGGAATTCCGGGGCCTCAAGGTGGGCCAGGTGGAGGACCTGAAGCTGGAGTTCAACGCCCAGAAGCTGGAGATGCACGTCCCTGTCCTCATCACCATCGAGCCCGAACGCCTCTCGGTGCTGGGCGGCGGCGGGGTCGGCTCCATGGACGCAGTGATGGAGAAGCTGGTGGCCCGGGGACTTCGCGCGCAACTCAAGGTGGGCTCCCTGCTCACTGGGAACCTGTTCGTGGATCTGGACTTCTATCCCCAGGCTGCGCCGCGTTCCCTGGATCGCTACGGAAAGTACCGGGAGATCCCTGCCATTCCCACGACCATGGGCGCCCTGATCTCGAACCTCACGAAGTTCCTTGATCGCCTCCAGAAGCTGCCCCTGGAGGACATCACCGGCGAGCTGAAGACGAGCATCCCCGCCCTGCGCGAGTCGCTCCAGCAGGCGACGGCCCTCATGTCCCGTCTCGACAAGGAAACGGCGCCCCAGGCCCAGGCCACCCTGGCCCAGGCCCAGGCCACCTTGGCCACCTTGGAAAAGGCTCTCCGTTCCGATTCCCCGGTGCAGTCCGACCTCCGGCGCGCGCTCGATGAATTCGCCAAGGCCTCCCGAGCCCTCCGGGATCTCGCGGACACCTTGGATCGCAACCCTGAATCCCTGATCTGGGGCAAGGAGAAGGAGAAGTGATGCGACGACTCGTCCTTCCCGCACTGCTGACCGCAGCCGCGCTCTCTGGATGCCGGAACCCTTCCCCCGCCGTGGTCTTCCATACCCTGACCCCCACGGCACCTCCCACCACAGAGAAGCAGGCCTGGGCCCTGGAGATCATGCCGGTCCAGCTGCCGGAGCTGCTCCAGCGCAGCCCCATCGTGCTCCAGACGGGAGCTGGAAGCCACCGTCTCTCGGGGACCCACCGCTGGGGCAACACGCTGGAGAAGGACATGCAGCGAGTCCTCGCGGAGAACCTCTCCGCCCTGCTGGGGACCTCGTCCGTCGTCCCCTATCCCCACGGGGATTCGGTCAAGGCGGCCTTTCGCGTCTCGCTGGATGTGTCCCGGTGCGATGGCGAACCCGGAGGCACCCTCCGCTTCCGGGGAACGTGGATGATCCAGAAGTCGGGGACGGGCGAGCTGGCGGCCCTCCGGAAGACGATCCTGGATGAACCTGTGGGCACCGAGGGCATGCAGGATCTCGTGGCCGCCCATGACCGTATCCTGGAGAAGCTCAGCCTGGAGATGGCCAGCGAGCTGCGCACGTTGATGCAGAAGCCCTGATACCAGCCCTGCTAGCCTTCGCGCAGCTCGGCGGGAGTGAGGTGGACGGCCAGCTCGAAGCCCTGCCCGTCCCAGTGCAGCACCGTGCAGCTCGCCTTCTTCACCTCGAGGGAGCGGCGCGTGAGGTGACGAACGAGGGAGGAGAGCAGGGGCTCGTGGCTGACGAGGGCGAGCACGCTGCCCTCGGTCGCATCGGCCAGCTCGCCCCGCAGCCAGGTCTCGACCTTGGCCGGGGGGGTACCCGGTTTCAGGATGTCGCAATACCCGAGGGGGAACCCGCTGGCGGTGGCCTCCTTCAGGCAGACCAGGGTCTCCGCGGCACGCCGGTAGGGACTGCTGATGCCGCGGGTCGGCTGGTACCCTCGCTGCACCAGGCCTCGCATGGCGGCCCGGGTCTTCTCCCAGCCCTCGACGGTCAGGGCCCGCTCGGAATCGGGGCTCTTGGCGTCCTCGGCAATGCCATGGCGGATGAGCAGCACGGTGATCATGGGGCCAGTGTAACCCTTCGCATTCCGCACGTAACCTCTTCTTGGAAAAAACAACTCGCCTTTATCCGCGTCCAATGAGAGGATGCTTGTTTGGGCCAGGCCCGGCAGGCGCAGTTTCGCCCCCACGTCCGGCAAGCGCCCCGGGAGAACCCTTGAACACCACCACCTTCGCAGCCCTGGGCTGCAGCGAATCCATTCTGGCCGCCCTGGATCGCCGCGGCTTCACGACACCGACCTCCGTCCAAGCCGCCTGCTTCCAGCCGGGCCTCGAGGGCCGGGATCTCCTGGTCCAGAGCCGCACGGGCAGCGGGAAAACCCTGGCCTTCGGCCTGCCCATCCTGCATCGCCTCACCCCGGACAAGCACCCCCAGGTCCTGGTCCTGGCCCCCACCCGCGAGCTGGCCCAGCAGGTCTCCGAGGAGCTCATGAGCGTCCAGCCCCGCCTGGCGCCGGCCCTCCTGGTGGGCGGACTGAGCTACGTGCCCCAGCTCAAGGCTCTGCACTTCGGCGCCTCCGTCATCGTGGGCACGCCGGGCCGTGTCATGGACCACCTGGATCGCAAGAGCCTGGACCTCTCCAAGGTCTCCATGGTCGTGCTGGACGAGTGCGACGAGATGCTGAACATGGGCTTCATCGAGGATGTGGAGCGGATCCTGGCCCAGATTCCCGCCAACCCCCAGACCTACCTCTTCTCCGCCACCCTGCCCGCCCCCATCGCCAGCCTGGCCAAGCGCTTCCTGAAGGATCCCTTCAAGATCCAGCTGGGCGAATCCGGCGGCGCCACCCAGCATGCGGACATCACCCACACCCCCTGTCTGGTGGCGGACCACCTCCAGACCAAGGCCCTCGTGAACTTCCTGCTCCTGGACGAACCCAGCGCGGCGCTGATCTTCACGAAGATGAAGCAGCAGACGGAGGAAGTGGCCGAGGCCCTGCGGAACGCAGGCCTGGCGGCGGACTACCTCCACGGCGACCTGAACCAGGGCGCCCGGAACCGCATCATGACGAGCTTCAAGGAAGGCAAGCTGCGCTACCTGGTGGCCACGGATGTGGCCGCCCGCGGCATCGATGTAGAGAACATGCCCCTGGTGGTCCACATGGGCATCCCCACCCAGTTCGAGAACTACATCCATCGCTCGGGCCGCACAGGCCGTGCCGGCGCCAAGGGCACCTCCATGGCCCTGGTGAGCTTCAAGGAGTCCCGCATCCTCCTGGCCTGGGGCCGTCGCGGCGGACTCCAGCTGGACTGGCGCGGAATCCCGACCCAGACGGAGATCCGCACGGCGCGGGCCAAGCGACTGGCCGAGCGCGTCAACGGCCAGGAGGCTCCGGCCTTCCTGGAACTGGCACGCACCATGATCTCCGAGCGGGAACCCGCGTCCCTGGTGGCCGCCCTGCTTTCGCTCATCGAGGATGAAGCCCACTCCGGCTTCGACATTCCGGATGTCCCCAAGACGGAGCCCCGGCGCGAGAAGAAGCCCTATGCGCCACGCCCCGGTGAGAAGCCAGGCTGGACGCCCGGAGCCAGGCCCGTCGAGACCAGGAGCGATCGGCCCGCCCACAGTTACAAGAAGCCCGCCGGGACCTTCGAGGACCGGGCCCATGGCCCCCGCAAGGGTCTCAGCCCCTTCAAGCGCACGGAGGACCGGAACCCGGTGGATCGCAGGACAGGCAAGCCCTTCAAGAAGAAGGGCTGACCTCCCCCTCGGAGGACAGGGGTCCGACCCAGGTCTCCGCAAGCGCAAGGA